>JARIEI010000166.1 GCA_029256845.1 Ruminococcus sp.
TGAAACGGAAGCCTGTGATACTGCTCTCCTGAACGCTTCGCAGCTTTTAAAAACTGCTGATATAACTGCTCTTGATCGCACAATACTCCTGCAATGGAGAATCCCAACATATTCACAACCGCTCCAGTCAGAGTAGCGATATCCAAAACAGAGGTAACCTCTCCCTTTCTCACAGCATAAGACACCGCATCTGCAAGAATCAATCTTCCCTCTGCATCCGTATTCATAATTTCGATTGTTTTTCCAGAATAAGAAGAAATCACATCACCTGGCAACAAACTTCCACTGGAAATCCTATTTTCACACATCGGCAAAAAGGCTGATACATTTTTCTTTTGTCCATTTTTTGCCAACGCATACATGGCTCCAGCCACTGCTGCCGCACCAGCCATATCTCCCTTGATTCCAGCCATAGAAGAAGCTGGTTTCAAACAGTAGCCACCTGTATCCACCGTTACCCCTTTTCCCACAAGTCCCATACGGGTCTTACTTTGAGGATTTGGTGTGTATTCTATTTCCAGAAAACAAGGTGGATTTTTACTACTATTTCCAACACTATAAAGTGCATCCATTCCCATTTTTTTCAATTTATCCGCATCAATCAATTGCATTTTTAATTCTTTACAATGTAAAGAATTTAATTTTTTCATGATTCTGGTGGCAAACTCCATTGGCGGCAATTGATTAGACGGACAATTTACCAATTCCCTGGAAAAAAGTATTCCTTCCGCAATTGCCTGCCCTTTTGCAATGTGTGCTTTCGCCTTTGTCTGTTCTAAATCAGGGATTCCGCAAAAGCAAGCTGTAAATGCCCTTAAACTCTCTTCATATGGTTTATACTTTTCAAACGTTCCAAGGCAAACTCCTTGCGCCACCTGCTCCAAACAACGAATCCCTGCTTGGTCAATCAAATTCGACACATCCATGTCATAATGTTTTATGTCGTGCTCTTTCATAACTTTAGAAGCAAATGCTGTCACTTCCAAAATTTGGTTGGTCGTTAACGGGGCCTTTCCAATTCCAATATAGACAGACATATTCGCTTCTTCATTTTCGAAAATAAGTTGTTCCAAATATTTTCCATGAAAAAATTGTTGTAATCCTGCACTTAATTCTTGGATTCTTTGCTGCTCTTCTGCTACAAAACTAATTTGGAATTTATGTTTCCACTGCTTTTGCGTATTCATGATTTTTCTCCTTTACAATCAAAATAATCTACATATGTAATCGTTCCAGTATCAAGACAATATGCCGCCAACTTTTCTTGAAAAACGCATCCGCAATCAATTGCTATATGTCCATGTTTTTCATATACCAATGCTTTTTTATCCTCACGAATGAGAAATGTTGGTGTGTGTCCTGTCACCAAATAAGTCTGCTTATCTTGAAAGTATCTTTTTTCATAATCTGCTCGGCAGAAAATAAAATCTTTTTGTTTGTAGTCTTCTAAACGTTTTTCTTCTGTAAATCCATGAATCCCACCATGCACTAAAATGTATGTTTTCTGCCCACAGTGGACTTTTTCATACGCTCGAAAACTTCGAATATAATCCAAAATTTCTTCTCTTTTTTTGTATTCTCGCTGTCGAAACTGATTCACCGTAACTTTACCACCCTCTTTAATCCAAGCTTGGTAATTCAAAATATCTTGATCATTTAAATGCGTTTCTGCATTTTTTTCTGTTACATCGACATTTAGCTTTCTTAAAACTTTATATGCCATATAATCATGATTTCCAAGAATCGGTTGTACATTGGTTCGTCCCATCATATCTTCTAACACTTGAATTGGTTCTGGTCCTCGATCTACCATATCCCCCAAAACATACAACGTATCCTCTTGACTGAACTTTATTTTATCTAGTAGCTTCCTATATTGTCTGTAACAACCATGAATATCTGAGATTACATATCTCATACTTATCATGCGCTTCCTTTCCATATTGAATTTTACGTTCCTCAGTTATTCTGATTATAACAACATAAAATAGGAGATACAACAATTATTTTGTTCGCTCTCTTAAAGATCCTACTACCATTTTAGTAAGTGCAAATAAAGCCAATGAGTTTGGAATCACCATGAGATTATTAAACATATCTGTCAATTCCCATACAAGATCATTGGATGCAATCGTTCCAACAAACATAAAACAAAGGGCAATAAGCGAATAGATCGGAATTGCTTTTTTCCCGAACAAATACGCAACATTTACCTTTCCAAACATGTTCCAACTAAGAGACGTTGAAAATGCAAAAAACAATAGACAAATTGCTACAAAAAGTGCACCTGCTTGTTCGCCTAGCACCGTGCCAAATGCAGTTTGCGCCAAATTGGTTCGATTTAAACTCGTAGATAAGGCAGCTGCCTGACATTCATGTAACGGTCCGTCTGAGGTATATAACGTAGAAATAATTACCAAAGCATTTAACGTCAGAACAACAAATGTGTCAATAAATACTCCAATCATTGCCACAACCCCTTGTTCATGCGGATGAGAAACATTGGCCTGGGCATGTGCATGTGGGGTAGAGCCCATTCCTGCTTCATTGGAAAACAAGCCGCGTTTTGCCCCCTGACTAATCGCTGTTTTCAACGCATATCCTATGCTTCCTCCTAAAATCGCCTGGGGTTCAAATGCGTATCGAAAAATCATTCCTATGGTTTCCGGCAAATACTGAATCCGCGCAACAAGAACGACCACACTTCCTGACAAAAAGATAACTGCCATAATAGGAACAATTTTCTCTACAACGGAAGCCAGTCTTTGAACATCTCCTAAAAACACAATGGCACACGCGATCACTAAAACAATTCCAACAATCCAAGCCGGAATGTGAAATGCTGTCTCAAATGTAGATCCGATAGAATTTGCTTGTACCATACACCCCATAAACCCTAATGCCAAAATAATTGCAATTGCAAAGAATGCAGCTAAAAATTTTCCAAATTTCCCACGGAACGCTGTTCTTATGTAATATACCGGACCACCATAAATGGTCCCGTCTTTTTCAACTTTTCTTGTTTTTATAGCGAGGGTTGCTTCTGCATATACCGTTGCCATTCCAAAAAATGCAATCACCCACATCCAAAAAATTGCTCCTGGACCTCCAGTTAAAATAGCACCAGATGCTCCTACAATATTTCCTGTTCCAACCTGTGCAGCAATGGCAGTTGTAAGCGATTGAAAAGAGCTCATGCCGTGCTCTTGTTTTTTCCCTTTGAGTTTCATATTCCCAAACACGCCTTTTAATCCTTCTTTAAAACATCGTACTTGTACAAACCTTGTCCGAATGGTATACCAAAGTCCAACCCCTAATAATAGAAACACCAAAATATAATTTGACAAATACAAATTAATTTTACACGTAATCGGATACAACACTTCTTCTACTGCTTTTAACATATCTTTTCCTCCATGAAATAACAAACGGAGCCGTTGATGAATCAACCGCTCCAGAAAAGAAAGTACAGATATGTATCTTCTCTACACTGAGACCTTACACATATCTACTCTGTCCTTTTACCTGAGAGATTCAGCGAATGTATCGCCTTGCACCTTCGGTACTCATACTTGAGCTTCTCCAGAGTCACATCCATTCTTAGTCCCCGTCCACAATCGGACGCCTGAGAGTGTTACTCCTTCGGCAGGCCTAGGCCATTCCCCTAAGAACTTCGTTTGTTAATATTTATTTTACTTTAATAGGTTAGCACTATAAAACTAAAAAGTCAATTTTTTTATTGTTTTTTGTATTTTTTCAAAAACAGATAATTGTATGCGTGATAATAAATCATCGCAAAAATAATACCAATAATGGTATTTCCTATACGCAATAAAATGGCAGTATGTGCACCATAAGTTCCTGCCGCGAGCATAAGCGCTCCTAAGCAATTCACTGCGGTTTTATAACGGTAATCGGTACAAAAGCCAAGACAAAATCCTCCCATCGGACCAATAATAAAGTTAAACTCTTCTGGAATGATTGTGTAAACCACATAGAAAATCGCGGATCCTACAAGTACTCCAACAAGACGATGGCCAAATCGCTCTTTGATTTTTGGATTTTCTGTGTGATCAGAAAGTAACGAACCACAAGCAAATCCAGCCCACATAAATCGTTCCATCTTGAAAAATGTACCAAGTGTTAAGATCAACGCTACTCCAAGAGCCATTCTGATCATCCAATGGTATTTGTGATTGTATAAACTAAACTCTTTTACTTTATGGGTAAAACGAACTTCTTTAAATTTATGTTTGTGTTTTACAAAAAAAATAGTGCCGCAAATTGCAAGTCCTACAAGCGTTAAAAGGAATCTTCGAACTAATGCCTCTCCATATACTGGGTTTCCAGATAGGTAGATATAGGCAAAACTAAACAATCCTCCATTTCCCATTTCTGGTCTATCACAAGTCAAATACAAAATTGCAAAAAATGATGCAAAGTGAATCACTAAGCCAATTAATGGGAATGCCTTATACGCCAAAACCGGCGAAATGAATAGCAACAAAAAAACCACTGTTAAATTGAACAGTGCATCTTTGATACAGTACCCAAAGTCCACAAAACGAACTCCAAGTAAAATACAAAAAATTGCAACAGCCATAGGACTATTCTCATTGCCAAACATGGCTGATAACGATGCAATAAAGACAATCGCAAATAAAACGATCAACACCGAACGTAAAAACATCCCAAATCGAAGTTTGAAACGTTCTTTGGGATCATCACTCTTTCTAATTAAGTTCTTTGTAACTTGTGGATCCCACTGAAGAATATCATAAAATTTCATTTTGGTCACTCCTTTGATGTTCTGTTATGGTAAGCATTTGTTCGTTTGCTTTAGAAATCAGTGCAAATAATTCTCTAAAGCTCTCTCCCATTTCCCGATATAAATCGTAAAATGCCTGTAACATAATGCCATAATCTCTTTTTAATTCTTGTTCTCCTTTTTCTGTAAGAAAAAGAGAATAACTTCTTTCATCTGTGGCTGATTTAATCTTCTGAATGCACTCTTTTTCGTAAAGCCCTTTTAAGCAGCGACTGACTGCCTCTTTCTTCATTCCACTCATTTTACTTAAGTGCAGGGGCGTACATTCTACCGTTTCCAAATAAATCCATGCCAACAATTCTCGCTCTCCAGATGTCAAAAACTGCTTTTGCTTTTGCCCTAACATAGCTCTAGAGAACTGGTGTAATTCCTGCTGAAATACCAACATTTCTTTCCAATCAATTGTATCCATATCTCCTCCTGTAATTAACATTGTTAATTATATACGGATAAAAAAAATTGTCAATACGTAAAAATAATTTCACAATATTGACAATCCTTTCTTATTTGCACGATTCTTGTGCAGAAAGAGTACTTTCTCCAAGTTGAATTTTCTGCATAACTCCAATGATCTGTCCCGATAATATAACCGTTAGAAGCGAATACATGATCTTACTTACCGGAATATAGCTAAGAGAAATCAGCAAAACAATTAGGTCACTGATCAAATATACCCATTGAATATCTATCGGAAACACGCGAGCCAAACTCATTGCCAGCGCATCATCTCCCGTTGGCGCTCCTCCTACTCGAACGCATAGACCAATGCTGATTCCCACAAATAGTGCCCCTACAACCGCTGCCAAGAGTGGTTTTTCTCCTATGTTTGGAAATAATGGTTCAAACTGCTCGAAAATTCCATAAAAAACAGAAAATCCAAGGGAAGAGATGACCGAATAGACAAGAAAAAGTTTTCCCAATAATTTCCATCCCAAAAAGTAACATAATACCGTTAATCCAAATCCGGAAACAGATGGGGAGATTCCAAACCAATGTTCCAAAAAAAGTGTTAACCCTAAAATTCCGCCTTCCGTAACATTGGATATGGAGTGAACATTGTAAAGACCGAAGGCTAAGATTGCACTACCTAACAATAAAAGCAATATGGATGATAATTTTATTTCTTTAAAAATTGAACGCATAAAAAATCCTTTCTATAATTAAATTTCCATCTAGAAATCAATTATAAACTCTAGTATAATACTAGAGTCAAGGAGATAAATACGTATTATGAAAAAATATTTTAAAATTGGTGAAATTTCTAAATTATATGGAATCGGTGTAGATTCTATCCGGTATTATGAAGAAATCGGACTAATCAAACCACAACGCTCTGAATCTGGATACCGCCATTATAGTGTTCATGACATATGGAAATTAAATGTAATTCGTGATTTACGGTCCATTGGATTTACAATGGAACAAATCCACGATTACTTGAATCAACATACGGTTTCCTCCTCTCTTTCTATGTTAGAAGATGAAAAAGAAGCGATTGCAAAGCAAATCCAACACTTGCAAAAGCTTCAAAAAAATGTAGAGCACAGATTAAATAACATTCATTCTGCATTCTCTCTTCCTTTAAATGAAATTCATTTCATGAGTCTCCCCTCCCGACACTGCCATTGCCTACACAAAGGATACGAAAAAGACGAAGAAATGGATGTTCTGATCAAACAGCTTCTCAACCAAAATCAAAATCAATTATATATTATTGGAAGCAACCAAATTGGAACTGTAGTTTCTCTATCCTCCCTCTTAACGAAACAAACTCTTTCCTATGAATCTGTTTTTCTTATAGATGAAGAAGGGGAAGATCTTATCCAGGGTGGAAATTATCTTTGCGTCACTTATCGTGGAAATTATAATCAAAGTGCCTACTGGGGACAACGACTCATCCAATATGCACACTCTCACAATTTCAAAATTCTTGGAAATTTATTGGAAATTCTTTGGATTGATATTCACACCACTTCTGATGAATCCGAATATATCACACAATTACAGCTTCCCATTGCATTTTCTTGATTGGAAATTCTAGGAAATGCAATGGAAATTTCACACCCTTCTCCCCATTTTGAATGGGCATCCAATGTCAACTTCAAATCATCTGCCATTTTTTTTGCAAGGTACAACCCCATACCAGTAGCTTTTTTCTGACGATCCGTACTGTCCCCCGTAAAGCCTTTTTGGAAAATATAAGGTAAATCAGATGCTTTTATCCCAATCCCATTGTCTCTAATACGGAGAATCCTTTCTGTTTCCAAACATTGCATAGAAATCGTCAACTTCGGTGTAATACTGGCATATTTGATTGCATTGCTAATAATCTGACCTAATAGAAACCGAACCCCTCGATAATCATTAAAAATCTGTTCTTCTTGAAGATAATTTCGAATCTGGAACGATTTTTCCTCTAGCAATGGTTCATATTCTTCTAGCACTTCATTCACAATCTCTTTTAAGCATAACTGTGCAAACCGATAGTCCTTTGTACTACTTTTTAAACGAGCATAATAGAGCATTTGTGTCACATCTTCGTACAACTGGCTACGAACATAATTGAGTTTCCTACAAAATTCTAACGGAAGTTCCTCTTGACGATTATCTAAAAGCATAGTGAAAAGACTTAAGGGCGTTTTAGTTTCATGAGCCCAACCTTCCACATATTCTTCATAATCATGAAGTGCATCCCTCATTTGGATCAATTGTGTCTGTTGTGCCTCTAACAGTGCAAGGAATTTTTCCAATTGTAACCGTTCTTGCAAACTAACTGTACTAAGAAGTCGTTCTCGTCGCACACGGTCTGGCTGTGCAAGAAATTCCTGAAAAACTTTTTCTTTTTTTCGTTCATGAAAAAACACAAAAAATAATGTCATCATAAATAGCAGGATACTAAATAAACACACAAAGCTAGATAACCTTCCCAGTGCCTGTGCATCTACAATCCAAAGAAGAAAAATACAAAAACCATCTATCAAAAGTATCAAAAGCAGCCAAGGAACATGTTTTCTAAAAGTGATCCAAAGATTTTTCATGCTCCTTCTCTCCTTTCCAAACGATAGCCCTGTCCACGTACGGTTTCTACTTTTTGCATTGTATTTAGACTCAACATAGTCTTTTTCAATCGTGTCATATTCACTTGCAATGCATTCTCATCAATAAATTCATCCGTCCCCCAAAGAGCCTTTGCTAATTCCTTCGAAGGAACAATCTGATTTCCTGCACAAAGCAACAC
>JARIEI010000056.1 GCA_029256845.1 Ruminococcus sp.
TGGGACTTCCTTGCCCAAATCTTGGAACAGGTGGTTTTAATTTCCACGGGGCCTATGAATGTACCACAATCGAACGAATGGATAAGGCTACTGAAGTTCTATTAAATATCATTAAACTTTACGCAAAGTAAACGGCAAAATACCAGGGGTTTTTACAATTCCCTGGTATTTCTTAATTGACTATCTCCCCATGCTTTCTTGCGCACTCTCTAATTTCTTTACGTAATCAATCAATTTTGATACTTTTTTCTGATGAAATTCCATCATCGTTAAATAGTATACAAACGCTCCACTTTTCTCTAAGTCGGTCTGATACATCCATAATCTCGTTCTACCCTCAGGTAGGAATACAAATACGTCATATCCTCCTTCAAAAAGCGTCTCAAATTCACTTGGATCTACATTCGCAAGTTCAATCTGCCAGTCTAACTTTTCTTCTTGAAACAGTGCATTTGCACGCTTGCAATATTCACTTGCAGATTTTTTCAAGATTGTCATTCCTGACAATGGAGTTGGTCGTCCCCATACAGGAGAACCACAAATAAATAATATTCTTTTCATAAAAACATGCTCCTTTCATTTCAAAAAGATTCTTTCGATTCTAATACTCCTGTTGCCTCTTCCTGTATCTTACTTTTTGTCATTGCTGAAGACTGAAAGGAATTGATATGTACGAATGTTCCATTTTTCATCTTCTCAAACACATCTACATATACATCCTCTGACTCATCCCCCCACCATGCGACATAAATCAAATTTTGCTGTGCGTGTTGAATGCGATAATATAATTTTTTGTTGCCATAACCATTTTGTATATTTCCAAGCGCATCTTCCAGTGTTTCAAAAGTTTGAGAGGCTTGCGCCTCTTTATTGGTAGAATCTTCGGATCCTTTTTTTAGACTCTGCTCAAACTCTTTTGCTTTACTAAGATCCGGAATATATGGATTTTCAGGAGTTTTTATGTAACCCACAATCATAGAAACTCCAATTAGCACAAAAAATATAATTGATCCACCTATTGACTGTCGCTTAATTTTTTTTCCTAATTTATCGTAATCCTCGCCATATTTCTCAATTTCTTCAATACAACTGTTATAGTATGTCCAAAACCAACAAAACGGCAATATTAATATCCACAATCCTACTTCAATCCCATATACAAGTGATACACACAGTTTCTTCTCGAAATAGCATAAATATACATTTGTCATTAATAATACACTTATAATGCCAGATATGATCAAAAAGCAAAGAAAATTCCATCTTGTTGGTAGAACAAGTCCAATAAGTAAACATAGAAAACTCATGGTAATACTAATGATTCCCGCAATGTAAAAATCAACATCTATGCCTTCTTTATATGCCAGATATGTTCCAAGAATTGATGTAATATTCAAAAAAATAACAATGATTAAATTGATTACATTAAGTATCTTGACTCTTTTTATCAATTGTTCTACTTTCACCCTATAGTCCTCCCTATTCCTTTTTATAACTACACTCTACCTTTGTAGCATAGCATACAAACATCTGACTTTTCAACTTTTCACACTAATATATACGAAAAAAAGACCAACCACGATAGATACCGAAGTTGGTCTTTGCTCTTAAAACTACTATAACTTTTCTATAACAGGATTAATCTGTGAAGTTATCGAAATATCCCTGGATGTAGATAATTGGTGTTCCTTTATCTCCTGATCCACTTGTCAAGTCAGCAAGAGAACCTAAAAGGTCTGTAATACGTCTAGGTGTTGTTCCTAATGTAGCATTTGTTCCTTTTAAGCTTGCAGCTTTTTCATCTTTTTCATGAATACTGTTTTTGATTGCTTCTTGTAATGCTTCTCCTGAAAGATCAGCAAAATCATTATCTGCAAGATATTTCAATTTCAATTCGTTTGGTGTTCCTTCCAATCCTTTTGTATATGCTGGTGCTACAACTGGATCAGCAAGTTCCCAAATCTTTCCAACTGGATCTTTGAATGCTCCATCACCATAAATCATAACTTCTACATTTTTACCAGTTTTTTCTTTAATAGATGTGTGAATTGCCTCTACCACTTCTTCACAGTTAATTGGGAAAAGCTTTACAGAATCTTCTGTCGCTCTATTGGATCCCAAAAGTCCATATGCATCGTTGTATCCACTTCCATTGATGCTCTTAGTCATAATATCATCTAATGAGTATACATTCTGTGCACCATTTTCACGAAGAATACGTTTTGTTCTCTGACGTGTATGAATGTCACAAGTAAGTACATTCTTTGTATATGACAGGATTGCCTTTGGATTGTTTGCAAAAATAATTTCTACTTCTGCTCCGGCTTCCTGAATTAGGTTTTTGTAATATTCGATGTAATCCACACCTGTGAATACATGTTTTTCATAACCAAATAATTCTCTATACTTCTCTTCTGTAAGAACGTCTGACCAAGGATTTACACCTTTTTCGTCAAGAACATCCATGTCAATGAGGTGATTTCCCACTTCATCTGAAGGGTAACTAAGCATAAGAACTACTTTTTTACATCCCATCGCAATTCCTTTTAGACAAATAGCGAAACGGTTACGACTTAAGATTGGGAATAAGATACCAACTGTCTCGTCACCAAATTTTTCTTTCACGTCCGCAGCAATATCATTTACGCTAGCGTAATTTCCCTGAGCACGGGCAACTACCGCTTCTGTAACTGCGATTACGTCTTTGTCCAGAATAGGAAAATTGGCACTTTCTGAAGCCTTTAATACACAGTCAACAACGATGTCTGCAAGATTGTCACCTTCTCTGATAATTGGTGCACGAACGCCTCTTGATACAGTTCCAACCATACGATTTGAATATTCCATAAATTAAACCTCCTATATCTGCTATCTCTTTTCATTTGTTTTTTTGCTGCAGATTTACTCTTCGGTCATATTATACCATGCAGTTTTATCATTAAAATAATCACCCATAGTATAAACATTTTCCTTAACGATTATATCACTTTCTATATGAAATGTACAGAAAAAGTGTTTTTGCTTCTGTGTTTTTTTAGTTTCATATCGTTTTTATTTTCAGAAAATTTTTTTCGTTATTTTGTTTTTGTCTTTTTTTTAATAATTATCTATTAAAATAATTAATACTCATATTTTACAATATCTATTGCACTGTTCGTTTCCATGCGTTATATTTTTTTTGACAGAGATATTACTCTAGTGCATAAGCAGAAAGGATGGAAATGATAATGGAAATGCTTTATCAGGGAAAAACAAAAGATGTATATCAGCTTGAAAATGGGAATGTACTTTTAAAATTTAAAGATGATTGTACTGGAAAAGATGGTGTGTTTGATCCAGGCGAGAATGCAGTTGGACTTACAATCGAAGGAATTGGAAAAGCAAACCTTGAGACTTCTGTAAAATTTTTCGAACTTTTAAATGATGCTGGTATCAAAACTCACTATGTATCTGCAAACTTGGATGAAGCAACAATGGAAGTTCTTCCTGCCACAGTATTTGGTCATGGTCTGGAAGTAATCTGCCGCTTAAAAGCAACTGGAAGCTTTATCAGACGCTATGGTGCATACATTGAGGATGGCGCTGTTTTAGAAGGTGGATATGTGGAAACTACATTTAAAGATGACGAAAAATGTGATCCACTTGTAACAAAAGATGCACTTGTTGCACTCGGTGTTATGAGCCCAGAAATGTACGACAGTATGAAAGAACAGACACTTGTTATTACAAAACTTGTTGCTGATGAACTTGCAAAAAAAGGACTTGACCTTTATGACATTAAATTCGAGTTTGGATACAACAACGGTGAAGTAATTCTAATTGATGAGATTGCTTCTGGAAATATGCGTGTTTACAAAGATGGCGCGATTGTTGATCCAGTTGAGCTTACAAAGATTATTCTTGGTTAAGAATTTTAATCCAAAAATCCGGGAGATGTTTTTCAAACATTTCTCGGATTTTTTTGACGCTTTCTTTATTCTATAGTATAATACAGAGCATATAGCATTTAGGAGGTTTATTATGGAAAAATATATGGATTATCTATTAGACCAATTACAAAAAATAATGGTCATTGACAGTCCTTCTGGATATACAAAAGAAGTGATTCACTATCTTTCATCCGAATTGGATCGTCTCGGATTTTCCGTGGATCACACCGTAAAAGGTGGACTCATTGCTGATCTTGGAGGAAAAGACGACAAAAATGCATTGGTTATTGGTGCACATGTAGACACTCTTGGAGCCATGGTTCAAGAAATCAAATCAAATGGCCGACTTAAAATCACTAATATTGGAGGATTGAATGCGAATAATATAGAAGCTGAAACAGTTACCGTTGTTACAAAATTTAACGGAACGTATGAAGGTACCTGTCAACTTTGTAACGCTTCGTTACATGTAAACGGAAAGTACGATGACACCTCTCGCTCTTTTGACACCGTGGAAATTGTTTTGGATGAACCTGTTTTTTCTAAAGAAGATGTGGAAAAACTCGGAATCTGTACTGGAGATTATGTATGTGTTGACCCTCGCACAAAAATCACTAGATCCGGATACATCAAAAGTCGCTTCTTAGATGATAAATTAAGTGTGGCTATTATTTTAGCCTATGCCAAATATTTAGCCGATGAAAAAATTGCACTAGATCGAAAGGTATATGCCTACTTTTCCGTATATGAAGAAGTTGGACATGGAGCTGCCGCTTCTATGCCTGAGGGAATTACAGAATCTTTAAATATTGATATGGGTTGTGTCGGAGATGGTTTAGAATGTAACGAACATAAAGTATCTATTTGTGCAAAAGATAGCGCTGGACCTTATAACTACGAAATGGTAACGAACCTCATCCTAGCTGCCAAAAAAGCCAATGCCCAGTATAGTGTGGACATTTATCCTTATTACGGCTCGGATGTAGAAGTCACTTTACGGGCAGGATACGATATTCGTCATGGACTTATCGGTCCTGGTGTTTACGCTTCCCACGGATATGAGCGTTCTCATAAAGATGGGGTACTTAGTACCTTAAAACTTTTACAAAGCTACATTAAATAATATGAAACATTAGAAGGGAGAACTAGTAATGGATTCTAGAATCAAAAAACTTGCAAATCTACTTGTTAACTATTCAACACACATTCAAAAAGGCGAAAAATGTCTGATTGATTTTGAGGGAGCAGAAACCAAACCTCTTGTTCGTCAAATCATTAAAGAAATTTACGCAGTAGGAGGCGTTCCTTATGTAACAGAACGTGATTCTTCTATTCAACGAGAATTACTCCTGCATGCTACATCGGAGCAATTACAAGATCTGTGTAATTATCAACTTTCTCGTATGAAAGATATGGATGCCTATATTGGGATTCGTGGTGGTGCCAACGCCTCTGAACTATCCGATGTTCCAAGTGAAAACATGAATCTTTCTAATAAAATTCTTGACCCAGTATTAAGACAACGTGTCGATCATACAAAATGGGTTGTTTTACGATATCCAAACAATTCCATGGCACAGCTTGCAGGACAAAGTTTAGAATCATTTGAAGACTTTTATTTTGATGTTTGTACTTTAGACTATAAGAAAATGGGAGATGCCATGGAGCCACTTGTTCAGCTTATGAATAAAACAGACAAAGTACGCCTTGTAGGACCTGGAACCGATCTTACATTTTCCATCAAGGGAATTCCTGCCATCAAATGTTGTGGAGATTGTAATATACCTGATGGAGAAGTGTATACTGCACCAGTTCGTGAATCTATGAATGGAAAAATTTCTTATAACACGCCTTCCGTAAAATCAGGATTTACCTACACAGATATTGTCTTTGAAATCGAAAACGGAAAAATTGTAAAAGCAACTGCCAATGATACTGAAAAAATCAACAATCTTCTCAATACGGATGAAGGTTCTAGATACTTTGGTGAATTTGCAATCGGCGTAAATCCTTACGTACAACAACCTATGAAAGACACCTTATTTGATGAAAAAATTGATGGTAGCTTCCATCTCACTCCTGGTGCTTGCTATGAGGATGCTCCTAATGGAAATGTAAGTTCTAACCACTGGGACTTAGTCATGATTCAACGTGAAGACTATGGCGGTGGAGAAATTTGGTTTGACGATGTTTTGATTCGCAAAGATGGTCGTTTTGTCATACCTGAACTTTACGGACTAAATCCAGAAAATCTGAAATAAATAAGCTAAAAATACCGTCCCTAACATTAAAATCTAGAATGTTTTAGGACGGTATTTTTATACTCCTTTGAAGTCAAAGGGTGGTGTATATTCCTTTTTTGCACTACTCTTCTCCTGCATATATCCATTTACCAATTCAAGTGCAATTGCTTCCTCTATCACTTTCTCATACTCATAGGTCGTTAATCTTCGATTAATCTTAGGATATTCGCTACTTTTATAGTGTGGTGTATACTGACTCATAATACTAATCATAAACTGTTTTGGTGGTAAATTCTCTTTGATCCAATGTAATAATTGTATCGAATCTTTGTAACCACCTGGCAGAACCATATGGCGAATAATGACACCTTGTTTCATAATCCCCTTTTCATCAAAAACTGGTCTCCCTTTTTGCCGAACCATCTCTCGAATCGCTTCCGATGCTTTTTCAAAATAGTCTTCTGCTTTTGAATATTGCCTAGAAAAGTTACTATCGTAATATTTTAAATCTGGAAGATAAATGTCTACATAATTTTCTAGCAATTGAAGGGTTTTGATATTTTCATATCCTCCACTGTTGTATACAACAGGAATATGCAATTTTTCTTTCACAAGCTTTAATGCTTCTATAACGGAAGGCGTATATTGTACTGCAGTCACAAGATTAATATTATTCGCCCCTTGCCCTTGTAATTCCAAAAATATTTCTGATAATCTTTGTACTGTAATTTCCTTTCCAACCGATCCACTGCTAATTTGGTGATTTTGGCAAAAGCAGCATTTTAACGTACAACCAGAAAAAAAGACTGTTCCACTTCCATTTTCTTTACTAATACATGGCTCTTCCCAATAATGAAGGGCTGCACGAGCAACCCTTATTTTATCATTACTGGAACAAAATCCTTTGTTTTTTGTCCGATCAATTTGGCAGTTTCTAGGACAAAGAGTACACGCTTTATATTGTTCCAATAAATTCATCCTATTTCTTTCTCCTCTTACAAGATTCCCATAACCTTAAGGACCGAAATTGCAATAAGAATAAAAAATAGAATCATTCCCATATTTAAGAATACAATCTTCCAAATTCCTTCTTTCGGCAATTCTTTTTCCTCTTGCTTAAAATATATTTTTTTGCGATTTAAAAAGAAAAAAATTAATCCAAGTATTCCTCCAAAAAACATGACCATGGCATATGCCATAAACAATAGGTATGTAATAAACTGTGCTCCCGTAATCCCTCTAGAAAGAGACAAGATACCAGAAGCATTTTGTTGAACCGTTTTCAAAAAGAAAGGCGCAATGATTCCCCCAAGGAAATTAACAAACATATGAAGATAAAAGCCATAGCGAATCGTTCCTGTTCGAACATAAAGATATCCGAAAAGCATCCCCAAAGCACATGCGTAAAACATTTGAGACAAATTTCCATGGAAAAGTCCAAATAATATAGCAGATACGATAATTGCTATTTTCTCCCCATACATTCTTGTATGATCTATAATTTGTTTTCGAAAGATAAACTCTTCCATAAACGGTCCAATAATTACTACTACAATAAGTCTTATATAAACTGGACTATTGATGATCACCTCTAGTGGATTCATGATCTGAATTCCTGTTACTACTTTTAAAATCATCATAAGTAATAAACCAACGATATTTCCTGCATACATAAGAAAAAGTGCAATTGGAATGCAACATAAAAATTGTGTAGGCGTCATCTTTTTTTGTTCAACTTTTTTAATTGGTAATTTTTTGATTACTAGAAAGCTAAGGGGAACTGCAATAAGATACATTGTTCCATATAAACATCCCCATAAAATGATTGGATGATAAAAGGCATCTGGCCAAATACTTAGTACTATTTTTTGCACTAAAAATTGTAGGACATTTGTAAGCAAAAAAATAGAAAACATATACCATCCAATTCTTGAAAAACACTTTCTTGCTTCTGCTCTTTCTTCGATCTGCATTCTTTTCTCCTCCTTTTTTTATATAAAATTATTATAGCAGATTTCTCTTTTTCCTACAATAAACGAACTTTTTCTCTACCTGTATTTTTAATTTCATGTTATGATAAGGTATATGAAATATTTTTTAAGGAGAGCTTATCTTACATGAAAAAAAATGTTGATTTATTAAATAGTCCCATTGCCGGGACATTATCAAAATTAGCACTTCCAATCATGGGCACCTCTTTGATTCAGATGGCCTACAATCTAACCGATATGATTTGGATTGGTCGGATTGGAAGCAATGCTGTAGCAGCTGTTGGTGCTGCTGGTATGTACATGTGGTTATCCGCTGGATTTGCTATGCTTGCACGAATGGGTGGACAAGTGCTTACTGGCCACGCTGTGGGTTCAGGAAGAAACGATGATGCTTCTTTGTATGCATCTACTGCTCTTCAGATGGGAACCATTCTTGGAATTTTATACGGAATCATTTCCCTTCTTTTGTGTGGACCGATGATTGGATTTTTTAAACTATCCAATCCACAAGTCATTTCTGATGCAAAGTGGTATCTTGCAATCACTTGCGGATTCGTAGTATTCAACTTTTTGAATCAAATTTTAACCGGTCTTTTGACAGCCATTGGCAATAGTATGCTTACATTCCGTTCTACCACAATTGGGCTTTTGATTAATCTTGTGCTTGATCCTTTTTTAATTTTCGGATTTGGACCTTTCCCTGCTATGGGTGTCAAAGGTGCTGCTTTAGCCACAGTATTTGCACAAATTATTGTGTTTGTCATTTATTTTATGCATATCCGCAAAGATTCCATTTTATTTGCACCAAAATATTTCTTTGCGAAACCAAACGGAAACTGTATCCGTTCCATTGTATCAATTGGTTTACCTACTGCTATTCAAAGTCTTGGATTTACACTTATTTCTATGACCATTTCAAGATTGATTGCAAGTTGGGGGGATACCGCAATTGCAGTTCAACGAGTAGGAAGTCAGATTGAGTCTATTTCCTGGATGACTGCAGAAGGGTTTGGTAGCGCAGTCAATGCATTTACCGCTCAAAACTATGGTGCTGGGAAAATTAAACGTGTAAAAAAAGGGTATTCGACTGCACTTCGAATTATGGCCGTCTGGGGAATATTTACTTCTATTATTTTGATTGTATTCCCAGAATCCCTTTTTTGTCTTTTCATTCGAGAAGCGGATGTCATTCCACTTGGTGTTGACTATCTTCGAATTTTAGGTTTTTCACAACTCTTTATGTGTACAGAAACGGTTGCCGCCGGTGTATTTCAAGGGCTTGGGAAATCTGCCCCACCATCATTTATCAGCATCTTTTTCAACTTAATGCGAATCCCTATGGCTTTTGTACTTTCAGCTACAGTTCTTAAGTTAAATGGAATTTGGTGGAGTATTTCTATTTCAAGCATATTAAAAGGGGTAATCCTTCCAATTTGGCTTGGATTTTATATGCATAAATTATTTTCAAAATCCAAAGCTTAACAACACTAAAAAAAGCGCAAGGAACATTGTTTGCTCCTTGCGCTTTTTTAATCTCCTTGGCGCAACCCTAAGATTCCATTTACTAAAATTTTCACATCATCTAAGATATAGTCAAACGCACCAGCTTGACACATATTGATAATGACCATTCCAAGTGGAACAGCTAAAATCATTCCAATCACGCTACTTAAGCGATATCCTACATATAGAAGCAATAAAGTAACTAGTGGATTTAATCCCATACAATCTCCCACTAGTTTCGGCTGAAGCAGTTGGCGAACAAGCTGTGTTACTGCATAGATTACAAGTAATAACAGCGCAAGCTTATATTTTCCCATAAATAGTTGATACACTGCCCATGGAATCATAGCGGTTCCTGTTCCCAAAAATGGAAGGAAATCTAAAAACGCAATTAGTAATGCAATAACAAGAGAATATTTCACCTTTAATGAAGCCAATCCAACAAATAAAATCAAAAATACAACACCCATAATTTTGAATTGTGCCTTGAAATACCCACCTACTGCATATTTCAATGTATCTGCTACAAAACTCATTCTTTTTTCCACAGATTCTGGAGCAATTCTTTTAAAAAAACGAACTACTTCTTCCTTTTGTACTGTAAAAAAATATGCCGACATGATTGCTACAATAACTGCAATCAAGTACGATGGAAGTTTTTTTGCAAAATTTCCTGCCGCTGCTACAGTTGGCTCACTAATCTTTGTAACGAGCTTTCCTGCTGTTTCATCAAGATTAACCATAACTGCATTCCAGCTAGCTTGAAAATCTTTCGGCAGTTTTTCAAATGTTCCTGAGAGCATCTCGCCAATCTTTGTAAATCCATCTTCTAGTTGTTTGTAAAGTTGTGGAAAATTACGTATAATATCTCCTATTTCTGATACAAGCCAACTAATTGAAAAATATAAAACAAGTATGATTAATGCAAGAACAACTATAACTATTAGCGCCGTACCAAGCTTTTTCACTATCTTAAATCTTTTTTCCAACCAATTTACAACCGGTGTCGCAATGGCAGATATGATCCATCCAACCACAAACGGCATCAAAAATCCTAGTGCCTTTATTCCAAAATAAACAAATGCAACCGTAGCTAACACACTAAAAATAAGGCTTACGACTACTTGCCAGTATGGTCGACTATTTGTCATATTATGCCTCCTCATCTCCGCATAAATATTCCGTCTCAACAAGTTCCCAAATTTCATCTCTTCCTTGCTTTGTTAAAGAAGAAAATGGAATTATTTTTGTTCCCGGTACAAGATTCAATCCTTCTTTTAACATTTTCATATGTTTTTGAACTTGACTTCTTTTTATTTTATCCAATTTTGTTGCAATTATGATTGGTGCATATCCATGATCTAAAATCCACTGGTACATCATCTTATCATTTGCCGATGGATCATGTCGAATATCAATTAAAAGAAATACTGCCTTTAACTGAGAGGATGTATTTAAATATTTCTCGATCAACTTTCCCCACTGTATCTTTTCCTTTTCTGAAACCTTTGCATATCCATAGCCCGGTAAATCTACAAGGTAAAGTTCTTCATTAATATTGTAAAAATTAATAGTCTGAGTCTTTCCAGGCGTTGCAGAAATTCTGGCATAAGATTTCCGATTCATAAGCGCATTGATCAGTGAGGATTTTCCAACATTAGATTTTCCGGCAAATGCTATTTCTGGTTTTGTATTTTCTGGAAGTACACTTGTAATTCCACATACAGTTTCAAGATTAATATTTTTTATTACCATAATTTTATCCTCTCTTTCATTCTTTGATCAACGCTATATTTAGTACTTCATCCATTGTTTCTACCGGAAGAATTTGAAGACCTTTTGTAATTTCCGTAGAAATTTCCTCTACATCTCTAACATTATCTTTTGGAACGAGAACTGTTTTTATGCCCGCATTTTTAGCTGCCAAAAGTTTTTCCTTTAATCCACCAATTGGAAGAACTCTTCCTCGAAGTGTAACTTCTCCGGTCATTGCAAGATCTGCGCGAACTTTCTTATCCGTAATTGCAGAAATCATGGCTGTTGCCATCGTAATTCCTGCAGATGGGCCGTCTTTTGGAACTGCTCCTTCTGGAATATGAACATGGATGTCGTGTGTTTCAAAATATTCGTCTGGAATCTTATATTCTCTACTAACAGAACGAATATAACTAATTCCTGTTTTTGCAGATTCTTTCATCACATCTCCTAACTGTCCAGTAAGAAGAACTTCGCCTTTTCCTGGCATCACATTTACTTCAATCTGAAGGGTATCTCCCCCTACACTGGTCCACGCAAGTCCCCTTACAATTCCTACCTCATCTGTTTTATTTGCCATTTGATAAGTATATTTTTCTTTTCCAAGGTATTTTTCTATGTTCCGCTCTGTTACCACAACTCTTTTTTTCTTTGTCGTTAAAATTTCTTTCGCTGATTTTCTGCAAATAGTTCCAATTTCTCGCTCTAACTGTCTTACGCCAGCTTCTTTTGTGTAATTTCTAGCCATTTTCCAAATAGCATGTTTGCTAATCTTTAGTTGCTCTTCTTTTAACCCATTTTTTTTCAGTTGTTTTGGTATAAGATGTTCTTGTGCAATATGCAATTTTTCGTTTTCAGTATAACTACTTACTTCTATGATTTCCATACGATCAAGCAATGGACGTGGGATTGTTTGGAGTGTATTTGCAGTTGTCATAAACAAAACTTCTGACAAATCTAGTGGTACTTCTAGGTAGTGATCTCTAAATTTATAGTTTTGCTCACTATCTAACACTTCTAACAATGCTGAGAATGTATCGCCTTTGTAATCTGTACTTACTTTATCAATTTCATCCAATAAAACAACTGGATTTTTCACTCCTGCTGTCTTTATTGCATTCGCAATTCTCCCTGGCATTGCACCTACGTATGTTTTTCTGTGACCACGAATTTCTGCCTCGTCTCGAACTCCACCTAATGAAATTCTCACGTATGGTTTTTTTAATGCTTTTGCCAATGATCTTGCAATTGATGTTTTTCCTGTACCTGGTGGTCCTACAAGACAAAGAATCGGACTATCCCCTTTCTTTGTCAAAGAACGGACTGCTAGAAATTCTAGAACTCGTTCTTTTACCTCTTCTAATCCATAATGATCTTCTTCTAATGTTTTTTGAGCGTATTCAAAATCTGTATTGTCTTTTACTCTCTTCTCCCATGGCATATCCAAAAGAGTTTCAATATAAGTGCGAATCACTCCACTTTCTCCCACGCTGTTCATGGAGCTTTTAAATCGTTTGATTTCTTTTTCTAATTTTTCTTTTACTTCTTTTGAAGCTTTCAAGTGGCGAAGTGCTTCTTCAAACTCTTCTGCATCAGAAAGAGTGCTATCATCTCCCAACTCTTCACGAATAAGCTTTAATTCTTCTCTTAGAATATACTCTTTTTGCTGTTTATCCATCCGCTCTTTCACTTTTCTTTGAAGACGATCTTTCAAATCCATAATTTGTACTTCGTTCATTAAACGATCTACTAGTTTTTCGTATCTTTCCCAAAAATCTTTCTCTTCTAGTATTTCTTGTTGATCTTTATAGTACAGAGGTGTGTTTACTAATATTTCATCCACTAATTTATAAACATCATCTATTTTTAATATATCAGCAATTGTTTCTTTCGACACTTTCCCTTTTTTTGCCACATATTCTACGTAAACGTCTTTTAAGCTTCTTATGGCAATTTCCGGCTCAACTCCTTCCGGAAGTTCTGTCTGTCTATCTTCAAAATTTTCCACTTCACCTACAAGATATGGTTCCTCTTGCACGATTGAGTGAAGGCTCGCTCTAGATTCTCCGGACACTAAAACACGAAGTACCTTTTGCGGCATTTTTATCATCTGTCGAATGGTTCCTATTGTTCCAACCTCATACAAATCTTTTTGCACTGGATCATCAATATCCACTTCTTTTTGTGTTACGATAAATAGCTTCTGATCATTTATCATAGCTTCCTGAATTGCTGCAATGGAACGGGGGCGACTCACATCAAAATGAACTACCATTCCTGGTATAACAGTCATGCCTCGTAGTGCAACCATTGGAAGACTTTGTACGATCTTTTCCATTTCAAACTCCTTTAATAATACAAAAGGGGCAGGTACATGGTTATTCCTTGCACCCACCCTACTCTTTTATGCGTTTTGTGATTTTAAGAATGAAATACGTTCTTCTCCGTCACGTTCATACAACGGTTCTCCCGTTCCATTCACAGTTTCTTTTGTAATCTTACAGCCTTTTATTGTTTCATCTGATGGTACTTTAAACATTGTGTCCATCATAATATTTTCAACAATGGCCCGAAGACCTCTCGCTCCAGTCTTACGTGAAATAGTAAGTTCTGCAATTGCCTCTAGAGCACTTTGATCAAAATCAAGTTTAACTCCATCTAACTCAAGAAGCTTTTGATACTGCTTGATAATAGAATTTTTTGGTTCTGTCAGTATTCTTAGCATAGCATCCTTATCCAATAAATCTAACGATACATTTACAGGTAGTCTACCAACAAGTTCCGGAATTAAACCAAATTTCACCAAATCCTGTGGTCGAATTTGATGCAAAAGTACATCCACATCATACTCATGTTTTAATGCTATTTCAGAATTAAATCCAATTGATTTTTTATCCAGGCGGGTCTCAATAAGTTTATCAATTCCTTCAAACGCACCACCACAAATAAACAGAATATTTGTAGTATCGATCTGAATCAACTCTTGATGTGGATGCTTCCTTCCACCTTGCGGTGGTACAGATGCAACCGTTCCCTCAATAATTTTCAGAAGTGCTTGTTGCACACCTTCTCCAGAAACGTCACGCGTAATAGATGGATTTTCTGACTTCCTTGTAATCTTATCAATCTCATCAATGTAAATAATTCCATGCTCTGCACGGCTAATATCTCCATCTGCTGCTTGAATAATTTTTAATAAAATATTTTCAACATCTTCACCAACATATCCTGCTTCTGTTAATGCTGTTGCATCTGCAATTGCAAATGGTACATTTAGAATTTTAGCAAGTGTCTGTGCTAATAATGTTTTTCCACAACCAGTAGGTCCAAGCATTAAAATATTGCTTTTTTGCAATTCAATTCCTAAGTCTTGCTCTGCCATAATTCTTTTATAGTGATTATATACGGCAACAGAAAGTACTTTTTTGGCATCATCCTGTCCAATTACATATTCATCCAAAAATGCTTTGATTTCTTCTGGTGTTAGAAGATTGATATCATCAAATGCTCTTTTATCTTCATACTCAAATTCTTCGTCAATAATTTCTGAACATATGCTAATACATTCGTCGCAGATATAGGTTCCGTTTGGTCCAGCGATCAACTTTCTCACCTGAGACTGCGGTTTGTTGCAGAAAGAGCATCTTACTGTATCATCGTTCATTTTCCCTGCCATACTGTCATTTACCTCATACTTGTTCTTAGTGGTTTACGATCACTTCATCAATCAGACCATACTCTTTTGCCTCTTGTGCTGACATGAAGTTATCGCGTTCGGTATCAACTTTGATTACATCAAGGCTCTGTCCTGTGTTTGCAGCAAGCATTTCATTTAACTTCTGACGCGTTTTCAAAATGTGTTCTGCGGCAATTTGGATCTCTGTTGCCTGTCCTTGTGCTCCACCAGAAGGTTGATGGATCATAATTTCTGCATTCGGAAGTGCAAAACGTTTTCCTTTTTTTCCTCCCGCAAGAAGAAAAGCTCCCATACTTGCAGCCATACCAATACATACGGTAGAAACATCGCATTTAATATACTGCATTGTATCATAAATTGCCAATCCTGCTGTTACAGAACCTCCTGGACTGTTAATATATAACTGAATATCTTTATCCGGATCATCCGCTTCCAAGAAAAGAAGTTGTGCTACAACGTTACTTGCAGATGCGTCATTCACTTCTTCCCCAAGGAAAATAATTCTTTCTTTTAATAATCTTGAATAGATGTCGTAGGAGCGTTCTCCACGGCTTGTTTGTTCAACGACATAAGGTACTAAACTCATACTATCCCTCCTGAATTTTATAAGCCTACCTGCCTATGAAAAAGGCAGGCGTTTTAGATGTTCTTCCCCTCAGACTTTCAGATCCCTTCAAATCTTGGATTAGGCTTCTACTGCTGACTCAGCAAGTAATGTTACTGCATCTTGTACCGCAATATCTTCTTTCATCTGATTCTTTTCATTTTCACCCATGAACTCTTTTAATTTTTCTACGTCCATCTGGTAAGCTTCCGCCATCTTTGAAAGTTCCTCGTCAAGTTTTTCATCGGAAACTTCGATATTTTCTGCTTTTACAATAGCCTCAAGAACCAATCTTGTCTTAATGCGTTTTTCAGCTTGTGGTCTTAACTCTTCGAACATCTTTTCTTCTGTCATTCCTGTAAACTGGAAGTACTGTTCGATAGAAAGACCTTGCTGTTGGATACGACGTGCAAAATCATCTGCCATCTGGCGAACTTGCATATCAATCATAGCAGCTGGTATGTCCATCTTTGCATTTTCTACTGCCTGATCTACTGCCTGATCTTCTTTTTTCGTTTTTCCTTCACGCTCTTTGCGTTCTTTGATTTTTTTCTTTACATCTTCCCAGTATGCTTTGAATGTATCAAATTCAGAAACTTCTGAAGCAAATTCATCATCAAGTTCTGGAAGATCTTTTGCTTTGATTGAATGTACTGTGCATTTAAATACAGCAGCTTTTCCAGCAAGTTCTTCTGCCTGATAGTCTTCTGGGAATGTTACATTTACTTCCATCTCTTCTTCTAATTTCGCACCAATAAGTTGGTCTTCAAATCCTGGAATAAAAGATCCTGATCCAATTGTAAGTGGGTAGTTTTCAGCTTTTCCTCCCTCAAATGCAACTCCATCAACAAATCCTTCAAAGTCTAATGTAATTTCATCTTTGTCTTCAACTGCACGGTCTGTTACTTCTACAGTTCTTGCATTTCTAACACGTTCTTTTTCAATTTCTTCATCAACCTCTGCTGACATAACTCTTGTAGAAACTTTGTCTACTTTTAATCCTTTATATTCACCAAGTGTAACTTCTGGTTTTACTGCTACTTCTGCTGTAAAGATAAAGTCTTTTCCTTTTTCTAACTGAACAACATCAATCTGTGGCTGAGATACGATATCTAAACCGCACTCATCGTATGCTTTGCCGTAAGCTTCTGGAATCATCTGGTTTGCTGCTTCTTCATAGAATACTGCTGCACCATACATCTTTTCAATCATCTGTCTTGGAACTTTTCCTTTACGGAATCCAGGCACGCTAATTTGTTTGCGTTGTTTTAAGTAAGCTG
>JARIEI010000127.1 GCA_029256845.1 Ruminococcus sp.
TATCTTAAACTATAATGAGCGTAACAAATGAAACTGCCTTGAGAAAGAGAGGAAGAAAACTTATGGAAATGACGTTAAGATGGTATGGAGCAAAATTTGATACCGTGACTTTAAAACAGATTAGACAAATTCCAGGTGTAACAGGAGTTATTACAACTTTATATGACACAGAACCAGGAGAAGTATGGAGCCGTGAAAGAATTCGAGCTATGAAAGAGGAAGTAGAAGCTGCCGGACTTCATTTATCTGGAATTGAAAGTGTAAATATTCACGATGCAATCAAAACAGGTGCTCCAGAAAGAGAGCAGTATATTGCAAATTATATTGAAACACTTGAGAATCTTGGAAAAGAAGATATTCACCTTGTTTGTTATAATTTTATGCCAGTGTTTGACTGGACACGTACGGAACTTGCTCGTGTAAGACCAGATGGTTCTACTGTATTAGCATACACACAGGAAGCAGTAGATGCAATTGATCCAGAGAGAATGTTTGAATCAATTGCTGGAGACATGAATGGTACTGTTATGCCAGGGTGGGAACCAGAGCGTATGGCGAAAGTAAAAGATCTCTTTGAAATGTACAAAGATGTTGATGATGAAAAGTTATTTGAAAATTTAAAATATTTCCTTGAAAAAATCATGCCAGTTTGTAACAAATATGATATCAATATGGCAATTCATCCAGATGATCCAGCATGGAGTGTGTTTGGACTTCCAAGAATTATTATAAACAAAGAAAATATCCTTCGCATGATGAAAATGGTAGATGATCCACACAATGGTGTGACATTTTGTTCAGGTTCTTATGGAACAAACTTAGAGAATGATCTTCCAGATATGATTCGTTCATTGAAAGGTAGAATTCACTTTGCACATGTTCGTAACTTGAAATTTATCACACCAACAAACTTTGAAGAGGCTGCACATTTATCAAGTGATGGAACATTCGATATGTATGAAATCATGAAAGCACTATATGATATTGGTTTTGATGGACCAATTCGTCCAGATCATGGTCGTATGATTTGGGATGAGGTTGCTATGCCAGGATATGGTTTATATGATCGAGCACTTGGTGCAACGTATCTAAATGGACTTTGGGAAGCGATTGATAAAGCTTCTACTCGTGGAGTTTAAACAAGTTGTTTGGAAAGGAAGAAAGACGATGAAATTAAATTTAAAAGGTATTTCTGATAGAGCACAGTGGGAAGAAAAAGGATACAACCTACCTCAGTATGATGTGAATAAAATGATTGAAGAAACAAAAGAAAATCCGTTTTGGATTCATTTTGGTGCTGGAAATTTATTCCGTGCATTTCACGCAAATATAGTGCAAAACATGTTAAATAGTGGTGCATTGGATCGGGGATTGATTGTTGCAGAAGGATTTGATTACGAGATTGTAGAGAAAATGTATGCTCCTCATGATAATCTTGGAATTGCTGCAACTTTAAAGGCAGATGGAACCATAGATAAGACGGTTGTAGCAAGTGTTGCAGAATCTTTACCGTTAGATTCACAGAATGAGAAAGCTTATGCAAGATTAAAAGAGATTTTTGAAAAAGAATCGCTTCAGATGGTAACCTTTACAATTACAGAAAAAGGCTACAGCTTAGTAAATGGAAAAGGAGAACAACTTCCTGATGTAACAGCAGATTTTATTGCAGGTCCAGAGAAACCAGTTAGTTACATGGGAAAAGTAAGTTCACTTTTGTATACAAGATATAAAAAAGGAGAACTTCCAATCGCATTAGTAAGTACCGATAATTGTTCTCACAATGGAGACAAATTGTATGCTGCAATTTTAGCGTTTGCAAAAGCTTGGGTTGAAAATGAAAAAGTGGAAGAAGGCTTTATAGAATATCTTGATTCTAAAAAAGTTTCATTCACATGGAGTATGATTGATAAAATCACACCAAGACCAGATGCGTCTGTTGAGAAGATGCTTTATGAGGATGGACTTGAAGAGTTGGAACCTGTTATCACATCAAAAAATACGTATGTAGCGCCATTTGTTAATGCAGAAGAAACAGAATATCTTGTCATCGAAGATGATTTTCCAAACGGTCGCCCAGATCTTACAAAAGGTGGAGTGATGTTTACAGATCGAGAGACAGTAGATAAGGTAGAGAAAATGAAAGTTTGTACTTGTCTAAATCCACTTCACACTTGTCTTGCTGTATATGGATGTATTCTTGGATATCATAAAATTTCTGATGAAATGAAAGATACAGAATTAAAGAAATTAGTAGAAACAGTTGGATATGTAGAAGGACTTCCAGTTGTTGTAAATCCAGGTGTGTTGGATCCAAAAGAGTTCATTGATACTGTTTTGAATGTACGTTTTCCAAATCCATTTATGCCAGATACACCGCAGAGAATTGCAACAGATACATCACAGAAACTTGCAATTCGTTTTGGAGAAACAATTAAAGCATATGCTGCAGCAGAAAACTTAGAGGTTGATTCTTTAAAATTAATTCCATTATTATTTGCTGGATGGTTAAGATACTT
>JARIEI010000114.1 GCA_029256845.1 Ruminococcus sp.
TTGTTCTTCCAATATATGATAAGTCTGTTCCTGTAATTTTTTATCAAGCGTAAGATATACATCATTCCCAGATTCTGAATCAACACTATCTAGCACCTCTGTCACTTTGCCTACACTATCTACATAGTATTTTTTTTGTCCCTTTTTTCCTTGTAAGGTACTTTCCATTGTTTTTTCAATTCCTGCTTTTCCGACTGTATCTGTCAAAGAATATTTTTTCTTACCAGCTTTATCTAAAGAATCATATTCGTCTTGTGATATAGTACCTGTATACCCTAAAACGGATGCAAACGCAGGTCCATTTGCATATCTACGCATAGAATCTTCTGCAATATCAATCCCTTTTAAATGATCTTTATTTTCCATAATTGCAACAACAGTCTCTTCCGATACATCTTTGGCTAGCACTGCTGGAATATATTTTTGATAACTATTTAAGCTAATAACATAGCGCATATTGACCATTTTCAATACATGAGCTTTTGATTCTTTTTTTATATCAATTCCGTAACCATAATTTTTATCCGTACAAAGATACGTAATAATATCTTCTGCAGTTGAATTTTTTTGCTTTTCTGTCAAATCCTTGATTTCTCTACACCCATACACATCCGCAATAAATCGCAATTTGAGTGTTTCATTTTTATTTAGAAATTCATATTGATCCGCTGAATTTAAGATAACTCCAAAATCACTAACTACAGAATCTCCATTTACTTCTGTAATTGCTAAAACTTCTTCTAAAATTTCATTTAATATTTCATTTTTTTCCGTAGAAGCTGGGAGGTCATCTTCAAAGGTTATAGAATGTGCAAGTTCATTATACGCAAGCAACTCCCCATTACGATCATAAATATTTCCTCTTGTCCCTGGAACATCCTGTGTCTTTAATATCTGCAGTTTAAAATTGTCAAGGTAATATTGACCTTTTATTATTTGAAGATAAAACACCCTTCCTACCATTACAATAAACAAACAGCAAAAAATAAGCATCAATACAGACAATCGTGATTTAAACATCTTACTGATTTTTTCTTTTATACTTCTAAACACTTCGGTCTGCACTCCTTTTTTCTTCTATTTCAAGTTTTTGATTAAAATACAATACTATTGGATAAATAACCAATGCAACTAGTACTGTATAAACAAGTTCTTGCATAATTGTGTGACTAAGATAATACGAATAATGAAAATCACTTCGTAATAAGAACATTGATACATAAATAATATTTCCATAAATCAATTCGCTTCCTGAAATCAAAAGTAATGGAAGTTTAAAATCTTCTTCATAAAAATTTCTATAAAAGATTCCATTGATATATCCAATTGTTAAATAAACTAACGCATAAAAACCTAGAAAATCACTAAACTGAACATCAAGAAGTAGACCTGAAATAAAACCAACAAACATCCCTTCTTTTTGTCCACGCATGAATCCAATAGTAGCAGTAAGAATAAGTAACAGATTTGGTCTTATGTTAGCAAGTTTTAAAAAGGAGAAAATGGTACATTGTAATAAATAAAATATGAAAATAGCCAACATTTCATATACGTATCTTTTCATCTTGCTCTTATTAATTTCCATTTCCTATTTCTCCTTTCCCTTTCTTTTATTTTTCATCTGTCAAATCCTGCTTTGTTTTCATGATCACAAGCACTTCTTGTAAATTTTTAAAATCAACTGCTGGCGTAATATATCCAGATCTTGTTAAATTATTTGAATCCACATTGATTTCACTGATATAACCGATTAAGATTCCTTGGAGATATTTATTACTTATATGTGAGGTAACTACTTGATCTCCAACTTGAACAACATGCTCATTATTTTCCATTCGATCAAATTTAAGTTTTCCTTCATTAATCAATTTCAAATCTCCACTAACAATACAACGATCAGAAGTTGATAAGGACATTCCACTTAAATTGCTTGAATCATCTATGATCGAACGAACCGTTGCCCAGTTTGGTCCAACTTTTGTTACAATTCCTACAAGCCCACTTCCCGCAATTACATTCATATCCTTTTTAATACCATCATTACTACCTTTGTCTATGGTAAACATATGAAACCAGTTATCTGACTCTGTTCCAATTACATGTGCAGCTGTTTTTTTGTAATCTGCATAATTTTGATCTAATTTCATCAATTCTTTTAATCGTTCCAGTTCATACTTCTCTTGCTGAAGATTATTATTCTCCGTTTGCAGTGCTTCTATCTTATGTTTTAATTTTTTATTTTCTTTTTTTATATCCTGAAGTGTTGTGAAATTTTCACTCATATCTCTTAGGAGCGTTCCTACGTAACTAATTCCTTGCTGCATCGGCACAACCGTAACAGAAGCAGCCGCCTTGAATGGTCCTTGCACGCTTTCATAAAACATAGATAATCCCATTAGTAAAACACATATTAATGCTAACCCTGCAAACCAATATTTATTTTTTGAAATTTTTTGATTTTTCTTCTTCATAATTATTTCAGCCACCTATAATTTTCATCTGTCATAGAATATGTCATTTTTTTATACTTTGAATTTTTAATGATTTCTTGCAGTCCCTTTGCCACACATAGTTCGGGTTGATCCGTTGTCAAGATCTTACACTTGAGTTTTTCTTGAAAATACGTCTTTACTCCAGCCATGTTAGCAATACCTCCGCATAGGAAAATACCATTACGATTAATTTGACGACGAATATCTGGTGGAATTCTTTTTAACATGACGTTAATTGCGCTTATGTATTCATCTAAAAATTCTTTTAATATACTATGCACAACAGCTGCTGACACTAGTTCTCTTTTAGGAAGTCCACTGCAAAGATCTCTTCCAGCAATCATAATCTCTTTTTTTTGTGTAGAATCTAACATTCCAAAATACATTTTGATATGTTCAGCTGTCGGCTGTCCAATTAGAAACTCCTGCTGATGTCGTACTTCATTGACAATTGCTTTGTCCATCTGAACACCACCCGTTTTTAATCGCCGTGTTAAAACAACTCCTCCTTGTGATAGTACAGAAAGTTCACAGCTTTCACCACCTAAATTTACAATGAAAATTCCCTTTTCATCTAAAACTGAAATTCCCATTCCTATCGCTGCCGCAATTCCTCTTTCTACGATTTTCGCAGACTGTATTTTAACATTTGAATAGCCCATAAGTTCTACAAATGCTCGTTTCTCTACTTCTGTAATATCTGATGGCACTGCAATCAAATAGTTTCCAGCTGTCATCCGATTTCCATGAGTGAAAGATAGTATTTGCATTAGTTTTTGCATCAATTCGAAGTCAGCAATAACTCCACTTTTCATGGGGAATAATACCTGTATAAAATCGGGTGTTTTTTCACGCATAGCATAAGCAGCATCTCCCACCGCCAAAATATTCTTTCCAGCTTTTACTGCAATTGCGTTTTTAAATTTCCATATTTTGTTTTCTTTATGATCGTAAATTTTTAGGTCATATGTCCCAAAATCAAGTCCATATGTACTATTCACCATAACGCTAGATGCCCTTTCACATAATTTGCTGTTCTCTCATACTAACATAACAATGATTCCCAATCACAATGTGATCTAAAAGCTCAATGCCGATTAACATTCCTGCTTCTTTGATCCTTCTTGTAATCAAGATATCCTCTCTACTTGGTGTAGGATCCCCACTTGGATGATTATGAAGTAAAATGATAGAAACCGCGTTTTTTTGCAGTGCTTCTACAAATAATTCTCGTGGAGATATTACTGCAGAATTCACCGTGCCTTTTGAGATATTTGTTTCCCCGATCAATCTTGATTTTGTATTTAATAAAAGAAGCTTCATCTCTTCTTGACGTTCGTGTCGCATATCTTCCATGTAATACTCTGCAATGGAAGAAGGGGTTGAAAAGTCCAAACCTTTTCGAGCCGTTG
>JARIEI010000007.1 GCA_029256845.1 Ruminococcus sp.
ATGGAGAATATACCACAGCAGATTCGGGTAAAAAAGACAAATCGAGGAAGTAATTTGGTGGTAGAAACGGGATTATAGTTCTTTGAGTGCAAAGTTTATAAGGAGGAGTTCCATGGAGAAACGAAGAATTAAACGCATGATTGGAGCAGGAATTGTGGTTGCTTTTATAACAGTTGGGATTAGTTATAACGGATATGTCAGATCACATACGTTTACACTTTCGGGAGTGGAGCCCATAAAGCATGAGCAGATTCAACCAACTAGTGGAAAGGTGAAAGTGAATTCGAATATAGATACAAAAGTGATTTTTACGGATGTTGAAAGCGGGAAAACATACAAGATTGGGTATGTGACACCAGGGATACATGAGACAATACAGTTGGAGCGAGGAAAGTGGTATCAAGTTGAAGGAAGTGGTGAACTTACGATCAGACCGATTAATGTTCGGGTGGAATAAAAAGTAAATTAACAGTAGAAGAGGAAGGGAAAATTATGATAAAAATATTATTTGTTTGCCACGGCAATATTTGCCGTTCGCCGATGGCGGAATTTGTTTTTAAAGATATGGTTTCCAAGAGAGGAATGTCAGATTTGTTTTTGATTGCATCTGCAGCGACAAGCAGAGAGGAAATTGGAAATGACATTCATTATGGAACAAAGCGAAAGTTAGAGGAGGAGGGAATTCCATATTCTAAAAGAGAAGCTGTGCAAATTACAAAAAACGATTATGAAACATACGATTACATTTTATTGATGGATTCTAATAACATGCGTAATATAAAACGAATTATCAGTTCTGATCCAATGTGCAAAATCCACAGGTTGCTTGATTTTAGTGCTAGCCCAAGAGATATTGCAGATCCATGGTACACGGGAAATTTTGACGTAACCTATGACGATATTGTGGAAGGCTGTGAAGCACTTTTGCAAGCAATTTTAGAACGAGATCTGTAAGGAATACCAGGGGGGAGAAAAATGTACACGTGGGATGAACTGGGGACATTTGGGAACATTGTGACTTGTGTCCACTTGCATGTTCTCGAAAAAGATCAGTCATGGGACGAGGAAATCATCAGGCAGAAATTATGTTTATAGCAGAAGCTCACATTACAAACATATTAAAATAAATGCTTACGAAAGAGGGTGCTTCATATTTACCCTCAATCGTAAGCATTTTAGTTATAAAAGTTTATTTTTGATCTTGTACTTCAATCTTGCGAATTTCTTTTGT
>JARIEI010000093.1 GCA_029256845.1 Ruminococcus sp.
AATAAATATAAAGGAGAAATGTTATGGCAAATTACAATCCTTACGACAATGTATTAAAAGTAATGAATGAAGCAGCTGAAATTCTCGGTTACTCCGATAACGACATTGCATCTTTGAAACATCCAGAGCGCGAATTAAAGGTATCTTTCCCTGTTGTTATGGATGATGGCAGTACAAAGGTGTTTGAAGGTTTCCGCGTTCAGCACTCCACTGTTCGTGGTCCTGCTAAAGGTGGCGTTCGTTTCCACTATGCTGTTAACCATGATGAAGTGAAAGCACTTGCTGCGTGGATGACATTTAAATGTGCTGTTGTAGATATTCCTTATGGCGGAGGTAAAGGTGGTGTGATCTGCAATCCTTCTAAGCTTTCCGAAAGAGAACTTCATGAGATTACAAAACAATTCACGATCGCTATCGCTCCTCTTATTGGACCTGAAAGAGATATTCCAGCTCCTGATGTTGGATCAACTCCTGCTATGATGGGATGGATGATGGATACATATAGTTTACTTCAAGGACACACTGTTCGTGGTGTTGTTACTGGAAAACCTGTTGCAATTGGTGGTTCTTTGGGACGTACCGAAGCAACTGGACGTGGTGTTATGATTTCTACATTAAATGTTCTAGATAAACTTGGCATTGATGTAGAAGGTACAACTGTAGCTGTTCAAGGTATGGGAAATGTAGGAAGTATTTCTGCAAATCTTCTCTATCAAAAAGGGATGAAGATTGTTGCTGTAAGCAATTCTTCTGGCGGTGTTTACAATAAAAATGGATTGGATATTCCTGCAATCATTGAATATCTTTCTGATCGTAAGCATCTTCTCTCTGAATATAACGAAGAAGGACTTGTTCATATCTCTAATGAAGAGTTGCTCGAATTAGATGTGAAAGTTCTTATTCCTGCTGCTTTAGAAAATCAGATCAATGAATCTAATGCAGATCGCATTAAGGCGAGTGTGATCATTGAAGCTGCCAATGGCCCTACTACAGCAGAAGCTGATGAAATTCTAGCTTCTAAAGGTGTTGTAGTTGTTCCTGACATTCTTGCTAATGCTGGTGGTGTTGTTGTGTCTTATTTTGAATGGGTACAGAATCTTCAAAATATTAGCTGGACAGAAGAAGATGTAAACACAAAATTGCAAAATATCATGGATCCTGCTTTCAATGCAGTATGGGATATTTCTAAACAAAACAATGTTTCTCTTCGTACTGGAGCATACTTAATTGCTATCAAACGAGTAGTGGAAGCGAAAAAATTAAGAGGACTCTAATTCTAGAATTCTTCACTTCATATGGGAGGAAAAGTTGTTCATATTTTGTTCATTTTTATTTAAAAGAACAGTAACTTTTACAACACGATTTTTTCATTTGTCTTATCTATACTATAAGCATCAGATAAAGAAAATATTTGATATGTCTAAGTTTTATATATAAAACTTTTTGAATTAACTTTTTCATAATACGTGCCAGGGATCCTAGGATCACCTGGCATCCTCCCTTTTTAGAGAGGATTTTTTTATAGTAACTTTTCTACCTGTTCTAGTGCTGCTTCCACCACTTTGTCCATATCATAGTATTTATAAGATCCGAGTCGTCCTCCAAAGATTACACCTTCTTCTTGTTCCGCCAATTTTTTATACTTCTTGTAAAGTTGCATATTTTTGTCATCATTTACTGGATAATATGGCTCCATTCCCTTTTTCCACTCCAAGGAATATTCTTTTGAAATGACCGTCTTTTCTTGTGTGCCATATTCGAAATGTTTATGTTCGATAATTCTTGTATATGGAACCTTTGCATCCGTGTAATTTACAACTGCATTTCCTTGATAGTTCTCACAATCTAATACTTCTGTTTCAAATCGGACCGAGCGATATTCCAACGCTCCTAGCTTGTAATTAAAATATTGGTCAACCATCCCTGTGAAAATGATTTTTTCTGCAATCGAATCATTATTTTTTTGAAATTCAAAAAAATCAACTCCAGTCCTAACTTCAATCTGATCTAACATCTTTTCAATTAACTTTGTATATCCTCCTATCGGAATTCCTTGATAACGATCATTAAAGTAGTTGTTGTCATACGTGAATCTAACTGGAAGTCTTTTAATGATAAAGGTAGGAAGTTCGGTACACACTCTCCCCCATTGCTTTTGTGTGTATCCTTGAATTAATTTTTCATAAATATCTTTTCCCACCAAAGAAATTGCCTGTTCTTCTAAATTTTTCGGATTTGTAATCCCACTTTCTTTAATCTGTTTCTGAATCATGCATTTCGCCTCATCTGGTGTTTGAACTCCCCACATTTCGTGAAATGTATTCATGTTAAACGGAAGGTTATAGACTTCTCCTTTATATATTGCAATTGGTGAATTTATGTATTGATTAAATGTCGCAAACTGCTGCATATATTCCCAAACCTTTTGATTTGATGTATGAAAAATGTGGGCTCCGTATTTATGTACTTGAATTTTTTCAATCTCTTCACTGTAAATATTTCCCGCAATATGATTTCTTTTTTCTATTACCAAGCATTTCTTACCTGCTTTATTTAGTTCATGAGCCATAACAGCCCCATACAATCCTGCTCCCACAATAAGATAGTCATATTTATACATGTTTCTTTCCTCCTCTTCTTGTCCATTATATCATCAATTATTTTTTTTGTGTATCTTCATCCTCTTTCCTATTGCATATCAATTTTTTTATATTTTTATATTTTTTTCAAAAAAGTGTTGACAACTGTAAGATTCTATTATATACTTAATCTTGCTTTGAGCGACACAGTTCATTGCATGTGCGCGTAGCTCAGCTGGATAGAGCGTCTGGCTACGGACCAGAAGGTCGGGAGTTCGAATCTTCTCGCGCACGTTTGAAACCTGAAGGATACTCTTTCAGGTTTTTTTATTTTTTTATCTCCCTTAAAAGAGGTCGGTTTCATATCCCGACCTCTTTTTCTTTTAATCTTCTTTAAATTTCTCTGACTGTTCACGAATCAAATCCATATCTTCAAAATAGTTAATCTTCATCGAATTTTTCACTTCACTTAGCGTTTTTGCTGCAACTTCTTCTGCCTTTTCACTGCCTTTTTTGAGAATCTCATATACATAAGGAATATCTTTTTGATATTCTTTTCTTCGTTTACGAATCGGCTCAAGTTCTGTCTGGATTACATTGTTCAGGAAGCGCTTTACTTTCATATCTCCAAGTCCGCCTCTTTGATAATGCTCTTTGAGTTCATCTAGATTTGCATACTCTGGCAAAAATTCTTCAAAATGCTCTGGTGTACTAAACGCATCTAAGTAAGTAAATACTGTATTTCCTTCTAATTTTCCAGGATCTTCCACACGGATATGTGTTGGATCTGTAAACATGCTAAATACTTTTTGCTTGATCACATCTGGCTCTTCTGACAAATAGATGCAGTTTCCTAATGATTTGCTCATTTTTGCTTTTCCATCTGTTCCTGGAAGTCTTAGACAAGCGCTATTTTGAGGTAGGAGAATCTCTGGTTCTATGAGGGTATCTCCATATACAGAATTAAACTTACGAACGATCTCTTTTGTCTGCTCTAACATTGGAAGCTGATCTTCCCCAACTGGTACCGTTGTTGCTTTAAAAGCTGTAATATCTGCTGCCTGACTAATTGGATATGTAAAAAATCCGACAGGTATGCTTGCTTCAAAGTTTCGCATTTGAATTTCTGATTTTACTGTAGGATTTCTCTGGAGTCTTGAAACGGTCACAAGATTCATATAATAGAATGATAATTCACAAAGTTCCGGAATCTGTGATTGAATAAATAATGTGGATTTTTCCGGATCTAATCCGCATGCGAGATAATCTAACGCTACTTCGATAATATTCTGACGTACTTTTTCTGGATTATCAGAATTATCTGTCAACGCCTGCGCATCCGCGATCATAATGAAGATCTCATCATAATCCCCTGTATTTTGAAGCTGTACTCTTCTTTTAAGAGAACCAACATAATGACCAACATGTAATTTTCCGGTAGGCCTGTCACCGGTTAATATAATTTTTCCCATAATTACTGTGTGTCCCTCCTAACTGGCATCGTATGTTCCTATTATACACTAACTTTTTTGTTTTGGCTATACAAAAAGAATGATGCAAACACTCTTTCCTGCCTGCATCATTCTTTGATTCTTTTTCAACTGTGGTAAAATCCACTTCTAGCTATCTTTTGTTTTTTCCACTCTAAAATTCTATTTTTCTCTGTCACGTATACAATATTATGTAACACATATGCCATTAAAAATGCTGCCATCACATCAATTACAGAATGCTGTTTTAAAAATACGGTAGACAAAATGATCAATCCTGCTAATATATATGCACTCCACTTAATTACAGGATGCCTTTTTAGTTTCTCACTATACCCTATAGCAATGCATGCTGCAAGAGAATTAAACACATGCAGGCTTGGAAGTACATTGGTCGGTGTATCAATACTATAAATCTGTCGAACCAAGTCCACGAATACATTGTCTCGTGCAAAATATGTCGGTCGTAAATTCAATCCGTTTGGCATCAGTGTAGAAATTACAAGAAAAATCGTCATTCCGGTAAACATAAGCTTACATAATTTATAAAATCCATCTACATCTGTAAAAAAGAAATACAAGAATACTGTGGCAATAAATACAAACCATAACAAATATGGTACTACGAAAAATTCTATAAACGGAATCTTATCGTCTATTGGTGAATGAATCACATAGTACTCGCTTGTCACATGTTTCTCTAAGTATAAAAACCAAGGCATATAAAAAAAGGCGTATGATGCGACCCATATGTGTCGATACTTATATATAAATGCTTTTACCTTTTCTTTCATCCTCATAGCTGCTCCCTTTTTTCGTAACTTTTTTATTTGAACAAATTATAGCATTTTTCCACCTACACAACAATATGTTTCATAAAACGTTAACAATTACTTATGTAAAGACTCGAAGTTGTTCTTTTAGTAGTTGTGCTGATATTGCATTTCTTAAATAGGATGGTTCTCCGTCTGTGTGAATTGCAAGTGGATGATCCATGACTACAGAAACTTTCTCTCCTTGTAAAATTGTAATTCCTGGAACTATTGTATGCCATCCTTTCAATGCTGTTGGTAATAGCATCAGTACCACAAGTCTTGGCAAACTTGACACGACAATGACATCTAACTTATGGTCATCTGCTTTTGCCTTGGGGCAAAATTTAAAACCTCCACCTTCAAATGGTTGATTCATAACTGCAATAAAATATACATTTTTAAATGTTCGAGACGACTGATTGTCTAAAAACACTTCTGCATTTACTGTCGGATCATGAAAGAGTCGATTCAATGCAACAAACACATAACTTAACTTCCCCATTTTTAACTTATTTAATATATATTTATATTTAGAAACAGCCACTTGATGACAAATTGCAGCGTCAAATCCAATACCTGCACTAATTGCAAACCTTCTATCTTTTCCTGCTTTGGAAAGCAAACCGATGTCTACTTTTTTTATTTCAGATGGAGATAGAATGGTCTCTAGCGCTCTTAATGGTTCTTTTGAGAGTTTCATTCCTCTTGCAAAATCATTTCCTGATCCTGATGGAATGTATCCAAGTGTTACTTTATCAAGCTGTCGAATCCCATTTACTACTTCATTGAGTGTCCCATCTCCCCCTAATACAATGAGATTATGTTCCTCTCCATCGGATGTAATTTGATCCACGATGGTTGTAGCATGACCGATATGATTTGTATAATAATATTCATACGATATTCCTCTCTTTAATAATTCTGGTTGAATGATTTCCCAAACCATACCACCTTTTCCCGATCGCGAATTGGGATTAATAATAAATGTATAGTTCATCTTGTGTGCCTTTCCTTTTATCAACTATGATTCCATTCATTTCTTTTTTGTATTTTAAATTATACCACAAAACCTCTTAAAAACAATATTTCCGAAACTTTTCAAATGCAGAAGGAATGGAGTATACTTTTTCGAGTTCTTTGCGTTGAACAAATAAAAGGTCTTCATTACAATTTTTTTCTAATTCGTCTACTTTTATAACGTATCCGGTCATATGCCACTCTACATGGCTAAAAATGTGTTTTGCGTCTTCCACTTTTTCAATATGGAGTGGGGATAATCCTATGGAATTGCAATATGCAATCACTTGTTTTCGCGTCAAACTTCCTTCTACATTTGGAAGTTCATAAAGTCCTGCCAGCAATCCTTTTTCCGGTCTTTTTTTTATTGCTATGGCATTTGCATCTTTTAGAATGAATACGGTTCTTTTTTCTATTCTTCGCTCTTTCGCCTTTGTCTTAACAGGTAATTGTTGTTCTATTGCGTTCGCCTTTGCTCTGCACAGATGTAAAAGTGGGCATTCTTTGCATTTTGGCTCTCCATTTGGAACACACACAATTGCCCCTAACTCAATTAATCCTTGATTAAAATCTGATGCCGCATCACTTGGGATAATCTCTTGTATTTTTTCTTCCATTTGTTTTTTTACGGAAGCCTTTGCAATATCTGAGTCATCTGCAAGAAGCCTTGATACAACTCTTAGAACATTACCATCCACTGCTGGCTTTGGAATTCCATATGCAAAAGAACAGATTGCTCCTGCTGTGTAATCTCCAATTCCTTTTAGTGCATGAATTTCTTCATATGTTTTTGGAAACACACCTTGATGCTCTTCCATGATTTGAATTGCCGCCTTTTGCATATTGCGCACCCGATTATAATAACCAAGCCCTTCCCACAATTTTAAAAGTCGATCTTCTTCGGCATAGGCCAATGTTTCCACCGTCGGCAATTCTTTCATAAATCGTTCAAAATATG
>JARIEI010000206.1 GCA_029256845.1 Ruminococcus sp.
AAATGGTTCAAATTTAATGAAATTATAGCATACAAGGCGTTTTATGTCTATATCTATTGGAAAAATTAGTATTTGTCGTATAGATTAAACTATATTAATGAAGTATTGCTCCACTTAAAAATATATAAAAAAAGAAATAACCAGTTGAATAGGTTATCTCTTTTTTGGATGAATTTATTATTATTTATAAAATTAAGGGGTTGATTTTGCACTCTTAAAATTGTGTTCGTATGTCACGATCAAATACTTACCTGCTTGGAGATCATCTGATTTAAGATTATTAATTTTCTTAAGATGTTTTACATAATCTTGTACAGAGGAATAATCTTCTGGCATATACGTTTCTGCAATACTCCAAAGTGTATCTCCATGTTGAATTGCAATACTTGTATAACAATCCTCTTTTAGGCTATTATCATTTTTATCTTTTGCAGAAGTTAAAATGTTACCAAAAAATGCGCATGAAATAAATAAAACTACTACGGTCAGTATAAATAACGCCAGTTGTTTTCTCAATTTCTGTTGTTTTATGGAAGCTGTGTTTTTGATTCTATTTGCTGTACTGTTCATAATAATTACCTCCTATTTATCAATAGAACATTTGTTCGGTGTAATTATATTATATCAATAGAACATATGTTTGTCAACGAATATTATATCGATTATCGAACGTATTTTCGCAACATATGTTTGCTTTTTCTAGTTTCATGTGTTACTATGAAAGTAACATAAATTTGGAGGTTCCTTATGGCACAGGGAAATATTAGTAAGAAACAATTAGAAATTTTAGAATACATAAAAGCACAGATTTTAGATCGTGGATTTCCACCATCTGTACGTGAAATATGTGAGGCAGTTCATTTAAAATCTACTTCATCAGTCCACTCACATCTTGAGACTTTAGAAAAAAATGGATATATCCATAGAGATCCAACAAAACCAAGAGCAATAGAAATTTTAGATGATACTCCTTTTAATCTTGCACGACGTGAAGTGGTTAATGTTCCGATGATTGGACAAGTCGCCGCTGGCCAACCATTACTTGCACAAGAAAATATAGAGAACTACTTTCCTATTCCTATGGAGTTTATGCCAAATAAGCAGACATTTATGCTCAAAGTACAAGGAGAAAGCATGATCAATGCAGGAATTTTTGATGGAGATATGGTTCTTGTAGAGCAAGTTTCGGTTGCTTCTGATGGAGAAATTATTGTAGCTCTTATTGACGAAGGCGCTACAGTGAAAAGATTTTACAAAGAAGACGGATTTTATCGATTACAACCAGAAAATGATTTTATGGATCCTATTATTACTACAGACCTTTCGATTTTAGGGAAAGTTATTGGAGTCTTTCGCTTCTTATGATAATGCGAAAAATGGACTGTATGCAGTTTTCATACAGTCCATTTTTTGTTGTATTCTTAATTTTCTTCAAGGAAAGACTCGATGTCTATCGATTTCCCATCTCTCCAAATTCTTTCAAGATCATAGAACAATCTGTTTTCTTTATCAAAGACATGAACGATAATATCGCCATAGTCAAGAAGAATCCAGTTTCCTGCGTGATATCCTTCTCTTTGTTTCAACTCGAATCCAGCTTTTCCAAGACTTTCTTCTACGTTATCTACAAGTGCACGCACTTGACTATCACTATTACCATTTGCAATTATAAAATAATCTGCTAAAACAGATACATTCGAAATATCAATCACCTTAATATCTACGCCTTTTTTGTCATCAAGTGCTTTGTATGCAAGCTGTGCCATTTTTTTTGCCTGATCCATATGGTTCCTTCTCTCCTATCTGATTTTTATAATATTCATAAGTTTCAATTGTTAAAGTATCAATTGGTCGACTTGTGCCCTTAAGAAAAGAAATCGTTGCTCCGGCACTAAGGTACACAGCCTCGTCAATATTTTGAAATGCGGCTAATCGAACTTCAGGTAAAATTGGAATCA
>JARIEI010000132.1 GCA_029256845.1 Ruminococcus sp.
TGATTCCAAGAAAGTACTTCAAATTCTTCTCCGTATTCTTCCTGTAAATGACTCTCTATCGCCTTTGTTATAACTTCTTTTTTCGTATCCATTCCACATCCTCCCAACATCATGATTAAGAAAAGACACACGAATAGTACTGATTTATATCCTCCTCTTTTCAAACTGATTCCCTCCTATCTGTGATACTTTTCTAATGAATAGTTACATGGCTTTTGCTAATTTAGTAGTTTTGTAAGCCAATTATCCAAATCATTAAGTACCATCTTCAATTGTCCAATGATGCCTTCATGCTCATATCGATTGTCGTACCTATTTCTTCCTTTTTTGCACTTACCGCATCCCTTACACTTTTAAGTCTTTCAATTTTTTCTTCTAAACTTTCAATAGTTATTCTGTTATCTGCTATTTGTGCATTATATTTTGATATTCTTTGCTTACATTCAGCAATTGTTGCTCCATTATGGAACAATAAACCATCTTTAACCTGTGGAAGTTCCTTGGCTGAATTAATCAGGAATATTGCTGATGCCCTCTGATTTCCAAGAAGTAAACCTTCCGTTGTGTTTTTCGCAAATTTTGTCACTTCGTCAAATCCTTTCATCTTTCCGGAATGTGCAGTCAAAATGATACTGATACCAACACCTGCTGCCTCATTCAAAATAGGAACCAAAGTCATCACCTGTGTTTTGGTCAATTCCACAAAGTTATCCCAATCGTCCACAATCAAGCTAAACGGCTGCAATTCTCGGCAGATTTCTTTTGGGTTTAACATCGGATCCATTTCTAATGATTCCTTGACTTTTTGATTTCTTACTGCGATTTCAGCCTTTAATGCATCTATGAGAAGCGGTACCATTGTCTGATTTTCTATATAAACAACTTCTTCTGATGTTTTATAAGAATAAAGTTCCATAGATTTGGAATCTACCAGATAAATTTTTCCTTTTCCCAGCATCTGATCGAGAATGACTTTCAATACGTTTGTCTTACCTCTTGAAGCTTCACCAAGAATTGTAAATGGCGTATTTTCAAGCAGGAATCCGCAGGCGCACACAGCTTCTTTTTCGAGTCCAACATAAATATCCTGCTCTGCATGAGGATATTCTTTCATATCTGCAAAGAACAAGTTTTCTGGAAGAACCGGAATTCTAGGAGCTTGTTCACCTGGATACAGAGCATTAATATTTTCTATCAATTCTTTAATTTTATCCGTATATTCCAATTCTGTTTTAAACTTAACCATGCTGTAAAGCTGCATTACACTTATCATATTGTCATATTTCAAAAGAGCTCGTCCTTTTATTTCTGATTGTTTATAAGTGCTTCTTCCAACGATTAGATTTACATCTGACTTATCAAACAGGTATCCTGCCACTTTATTTTTAAAATTATTGTAGGTAGAATATTTCATACTATTGCTTCTGGTCGCAGTTGCAATCACAAAAATCCCAAGTCCATAACCATCCTGGGAAATCTTTTGGAAAAATTCTTCCGCCTCATATCCAAGTTCTTTTACTACATCAAAATTGTCAATCACAAGAACAATTGCTTTCATTTTCTCTGCAGAAACCTGATTGTAAACTTCATTATTCTGTACTACTTCATCTGCCACATGAGAAAGTTTGTTTAATGGCATCAGACCACTGTTTCTGAAATCCAAAATATAAAAATTCAAGTCCTACACACTATTCTGCATAGCAAGGACAAAACCGCAGTTGTCAAAAAGACACCTTATCATTTATAATCAAAACATCTTCCATTTCTTTATGAATGGAAATTTCTTTCCCTTTTACAATAATATCTATATCGAGCAATAGGTTTCATATATAGATAACTTTCTAACAACAAAATTGTTAGCGCCCATACAATAAAATGACAAACTGTGACAACCGCACTATAAGGACTAATAACCATCATCAAAGGTCTATATGCAAAACAAATTATTAACAATATAATAATTAAGCATGTATTACTTCCAAACTGTTTTTTCCCTTCTTTGACGAATTGTTCAATTTCAAGTTTCGAACAAGTATATTCAACTGCCGTTTCTTTTATTAATCTGTCCAATCTTTTTTTACCTAGATAAAACAAAATCTGTCCAGCAATAATTCCCAGTATCAATGTAGTCCAATATAAAATATTAACATTCGCTTTTATTTGAACATCAATTTTATTTAAAACATAATAAATAATCATAGAGGTCCCTGCAACCAACCCCAGTTGCAGCCCACCACTTCCTTTATTTTTCATAGCATAAATCTGTTGTGTTTCATTTGAATAATAATAATTCATCATTTTTTCTGAATCAAAATATAAAAGTATCATTCTTCCCTCCAAGTATTCATATATTTATTCTTAAAGCAAAATATATCATAGGCACTATAATTCTTACTTAACTATTTCAAAAGGACATCTTTACGATATAATTATGATGTTGGGAGCAAAAGCTCTACCTATAGTACCTTGAAAATTTTACACAAATTCTGCAACCTTCTCCAGATGTGGTATACTGTATATAACACTCAAAGGTGAAGGAAGTATATGGCATTTACATTTGTTGATAGAATTTTTTTTTCAAAATCGGACGCGTTCCTGCTACCATAGCAGCTAAGCCTATCATACTAGCTAAAAATAATAATAGTAGTAGTATAAAATTTGTTGTCCAAAAAATCAAAAGTATTGTCCCAGAAATAACACACCATATACTAATAATCCTTTTTTGTACTTTCAAATCTTTTTTTCCTTTCGATAACAAATTGGTTGGTATAATATTTGAAATTTCTTCCCCTTTTGCTTTTAGGATTTTGGTGATATAATTTTTAAATAACATAAAACAAACACTGCTAATAACAAGACATATAAAAATAAGAATTACTTTTAACTTTAAATTTTCATTTAGTATATTATAGAACTTGTTGCTTAAAATATATCCCAAATACAAAGTTGCTAAAATACACACCTGATATTTTAATGAAAACATAAATTTGTTTTCATTTCTATAACGTAATACTTTTTTCTCAAATTGATCATAATACAATGTTGAATGTTCATTTTCTCTACATATCTGTATGTATCTGTTCCTATCCAAAAATAACATCTCCTATTCCATCAAAAATTTCTCCTATACCGGTTCCAATATCTTCAACTATGTCTATTGCCTTTTCAGCAATTTTCTCTTTGTTATCATAGACAAAATCAAAAGCCATATTTAGACCAACACCAGCCACAAATCCTATAGTTGCACCTACTGCTGTTCCAATTCCTGTATGGACTACCGCTTTGGTTGTTTCATCTATATTAGACTCCCCTTATGCTTTTAGGACTGTAAAATCTATTAGTGCACCAATAACCGGTGCTGCATATTTACTACCCGTCCTAACTGCCTGACTAACCCTCTATCTAAAAATATGGTTGTATAGTTTAATAACCAGTTATGAATTCCGTCTGCAATAATATCAGCCCCTTGTTCTTGAACTGTTGACATTAAAGATTCTCTTACAAACGCCATACCCGTGCTAAGCAAACCAGATTTTATAGATGTATAAATCTCGTAATCAATTTTTCCTTCTTTATAATCTTGTTCCAACTTTTTTGCACAGCCAAAATCCCATCAGTTATTGCTTCATGCAATGCACCTGACTGTGAAAAAATATTTTCTATTATTTTATCCTGATAATTTATTTCATCTTTACTTTCTTCTAAGGTTCTTATCGCTTTTTTATAGTCGTCAATTTTATCCTGTAACTGCCTTTTTTCATTAGGACAACTCTACTTTCCATCTCTCCATGAAAGACCTTCTTTTTTATTATATAAGAGCCACTGTCTGACAAAATTTCTCGACATTCTCTTTTTGATTCTGTATATCTGATCCAATCGCATTATTCATTAATGAAATTTTCATTTTTGTTTTTCCAAAATGAAGTAAAACTACTTTCCTTCCCGAAAGAATACCACCTTTCACTTCTGCTTTTGTAATACTGCTTTTCGGAATAGATATACTGTTTTTAATTTTGCTTACATTTACTGAGTCCACAATTACAAAATTAATATTATTTTCTGTCATACCCAAATAGCAATAAGCATTACTTAAAGCACCTAAGGCCGCTGCTCCACTTCCAGCAATAAGTGATATCCCACCAATAGCTACATATGTCTTCGCATCAGCCATAATAGTTCCCCATAATTTGCATTGATAAGTTTCTCCTTCAGCTAAAATTGCTCCTAACATTTCATTTTTGTCCTTTTCATTCATTGTCATCATAATAATTTCTCCTTTATTCATTTTCATTAATAACTGCTTTTACAATATAATATCCACCGTTTACAGTTTTGAAAAACTCATTATAAAAGGAAGATATAATTTTAAGTTTTTTTGCTTCCGCATATTCAATCAAGGCAGCATACGCTTTTTCCATATTCTCCTCAAAATGATCCTCTACAATAACAGATATCATATTTTCTACTACATAATAAGATTGAAATTTTAATCCACTCTTGGGTAAAATAGTAGATTCTTTTGCTGGGAAAAAGAACTCTATCCTCATATCAGCCTTCTTCCATCGTTCTCTCAATACCTTCGGAAAGTGAGGATATACTATTCTCCCCGGATAAAAATCTACATCTTGAGAAAATAATCTTATCATGAAAATCAACCATATCTTCTACAGATATCTCAATTTTTCTATTTACAGAAAAATCAATTCAAAACTATTTTTTATACAGTCTTTATGTATAACAATTGGTGCGGTTCGATAGATACCACTTTTTCTCAATTTTGTTCCTATCTCTTCAATTTTGTTCTTCACACCATTTTGTTATATGATACGGCAATAGTTCCATATATATTTTTCTATATTTTTCTGGTTCTTTTAATATTTCTATGAGAAGTTCATGATCATTTAATTTCATCTCTTCTTTCAAAGATTGATATTGTTTTTTTAAAATATCTGTTACTTCGTCTGTATATTTTCCTGCAACCTCCTTTGATACGATTCCCAAATTGTGCCAGAAATATTTCTTTATTAAAGATATTTTTTCTACAGATAAATCTACCTTTAAATCTACCTTAACAATATCCCCTGTCATATAAATAAATACCATGGGATTAGTCGCTCTCCCTATTAAACTAGAGGTTGCTCTTGGATAGCCAATAAGAATAAGATTTTTAGCAACCAGCTTCCCTTTTGCACAAATCCAATGTTCACTTAGTTTTATGTCACAATTCGTAATATTACCTTCTTTGTTCGATATCTTATCGAACACTTCTCCTTCAAGTAACTCTTCAAGTTCTACTTTTTGTAATTTAGAATTTAAACATGGAGCACAATGATATGTTGTAAGCACATAATTTTTAATTGGATAAAACAACACTACAACTCCTACTCCAAAAAAAATCCCAATTAATAAATTTCCCACATCATTGTTTGAAATAAATGTAACTATTCCTGCCACGCATAAAAAACATCCCGCTAGCCATATTATTACGAGTAGCATTTTTTTTATTGGATACATTCCTTTCCATTCAAATATTTTAATTTTTTTCATAGCTAATCTCCTTAAAAAATGCTATCTATAAAGTCACCAACTGCATCACATGCACTATCAAATAGCATCTTTGTTCCATCCACAATACTATCTTTTTCACCATCGTTATTTATATCAATAAAATCAAAATTTAACAATTCATCTACAGCAATCCCCGCTACTGCTCCTACTGCAGTTCCTAACGGTGGTAGAAATAAGGAGCCTACTGCGGCTCCTGCTGCACTTGATGTAGCGCCTGCCAATAGGTCAACACCTGTATCTGTAATTGTATCTTGTAAACCATCCCATGATTTTTTGATTGCTGTAATACCACTTTCAACAGAACTATATAGTGCTTCAGCATCGGAATATAGAGAATTTGTTTGTGTTTCTATTTGATATAACTTTTGGATTTTTTCTTCTAAATCTTCTATTTTCCTATCATTTAACTGAATAATAAGATTATAGTTTGCTATTTCTAAATGTTCGATCTGATCCTTCAGTTCATCTTCATCTAACTTTTCATCTCCAATGGAACCACAAAGCGTCACACTATTTTGAATAACCATTTTGCAACTACTTGATTTGCATCAGATCCTTTTTGATTTGTTTGTCCAAAGAAATATCCCAAAGTTCCTACAAGCACGATACATCCAACAGCAAGCAGAACTGCAACGACTTTTTTATATTTCATTACAAATCATCCCACTTCTTATCTTTGGAATCACAATTCAAATGCTTGTAATACATTTTTCATTTAGCATATTTTACCATAATCTTCCATTCCTCACAATTTTTTTTTACAGAATGGATATTTTTTCACAATGAAGGAAGAAATTCATTTCCTTTTCTTGAAAACTCACATCTTCAAAAAACTTAGTGATAAAACGGTCCTTCTTTTGTTACTGCGTAAGTACAACTGCTTTTATAATAATTCTGACATTTGCTTTTGTACTACAGCTAGACAATATGATTTCATATAAAAAATAGTGTAACCCCGTCACTCTGAGGTTACACTATTTTCAATTTTGTTTTATTAATCTTCGTATAATTTTTCTAATGCTGTAAGTGTTTCATCGAACACACGAAGTGCTTCTGCTGTAGGTTCTTTGGATGTCATATCTACGCCACA
>JARIEI010000064.1 GCA_029256845.1 Ruminococcus sp.
TAAGACCCACGACTTTAACGCCACTTGCTAAGGGCAGCTTTGCCAATAGGCACCCTCAGCGTAATATCACCCCTGCTATAGCGGATTGCAGGTACAAGGTACCGCTAACACCCCGGCTGCACGGATATTAATTTTACAATGTTTTTGACGAAATGTCAATGAATATGGTAAAATTCGTAGTAGTGATCATGAAGATGGAGAGAATACTATGAAAATTTTATTGACAGCAATCAATGCAAAATACATTCATTCAAACCTTGCAGTATACAGTTTGAAAAATTATGTACAGGAATTTGGAAATCATGTAGATTTGGTTGAATATACCATTAACCAAAATATAGATGATATTTTGGCGGACATATTTAGAAAGCATCCGGATCTTTTATGTTTTTCCTGCTACCTTTGGAATATTAATTATGTAAAGCAACTTATCGTGGAAGTAAAAAAAGTACTTCCAGAAGTGAAAATATGGCTTGGTGGTCCAGAAGTCTCCTACAGTGCACCGAAAGTAATGCAATCATATGTACAAGTAGATGGTATTATTTGCGGAGAAGGCGAACAAACCTTTTTAGAAGTGGTGGAATATTATACAGGGAAACGAAATTCTCTTCACGATATCAACGGTATTGTATACCGAATGGGGAAAACTTTAGAAAATGAGGGACAGATTGTGGAAAATCCATTTCGTCCAGTTATGGATTTAAGTGCGGTACCATTTGTATATGATAATATGGACCGGTTTGCGCATAAGATTATTTATTATGAATCCAGTAGAGGATGTCCATTTTCCTGTAGTTATTGTTTGTCTTCTGTAGATAAGCGACTTCGTTTTCGAAATCTTGATCTTGTAAAAGAAGAATTACAAGCGTTGATCGATGCTAGAGTGCCTCAAGTGAAGTTTGTAGATCGTACCTTTAATTGTAAGCATGATCATGCATTAGCAATTTGGAAATACTTAGCAGAACATGATAAAGGAGTTACTAATTTCCATTTTGAAATTGCAGCAGATCTTTTAAATGAAGAAGAATTATCTTTGATGGAAACAATGCGACCAGGATTGATCCAACTAGAGATAGGGGTACAGTCAACAAATCCAAAGACAATCAAGGAAATTCATCGAACAATGAAGTTTGACGTTGTGAAACAAAATGTAGAACGAATTCATAAAAAAGGTAATATTCATCAACATTTAGATTTGATTGCAGGTCTTCCATATGAAGATTTTGAAAGTTTCCGACATTCCTTTAATGATGTTTATGCATTAAAGCCAGAACAACTTCAACTCGGATTTTTAAAAGTATTAAAAGGCTCCTATATGTATGAACATGCACAAAAATATGAATTGGTATATCAAGAACGGCCACCATTTGAAGTGCTATCTACAAAATGGCTTTCCTATAAGGAGATTATTCATTTAAAAGGGATCGAAGAAATGGTAGAAGTGTACTACAATAGTCGGCAATTTGAATATACTCTAGAAAAATTAGAAGCGGCCTTTGACGATGCTTTTTCCATGTTTGAAGCCCTAAGTTATTATTATGAGAAAAACGGATTGTTTGCATTAAACCATTCTAGAATTGCAAGATACGAGATTTTGTTACGATTTATTGCGGAACAAGATAAGGAAAAATTGGAAGAATATAGACCACTTTTGACCTTTGATCTTTATCTAAGAGAGAATGTGAAAAATCGACCGGAGTTTTCAGGACAAGAAACAATTTCCAAAGAAAAATCCACAGCATTTTATGATCTTGAAGCGGAAACACACACATATTTGAAGGGATATGAAAACTATGATAAACGTCAAATTAGAAAAATGACACATTTAGAAATGATTGACGGAACATTATATCTTTTTGATTACAAGAATAGAAATCCGCTAACAAATCAAGCGAAAGTGATTCTAGTGCGTGAAAGAATATGACCAGTTTCAAAGAATGTTGCAAAAATAAAGCAAAGAGTATAGAATGTTATCTAACTATAGGAAAAATAAGAAGAGGTGAAAATCATGAATTTTTACAGCAAAAAATTTAGAAGAACCGTTTCAATTGTAATTATGATTATTATCATAGCCATGATTGCGACAACTATTATTCCATACTTAGCATAAAGGAAAAGTAACTCAGAAATGAGGTGGGTTATGGGAAAGAAGAGAAGAAGGAGCGCAAAGTCACACAAGAAAGCACGGATCATATTTTTTCGAAAAGTATTGCGGATAGGGATGCTAGCGATTGTGTTGTATATATGCTTTTTTATCTACATGCGTTTCTACATTCGTAAATTTGACGATCGATTGATTTTGTCGGGAGTCCATGCAGGAACTGTGGATTTATCAGGGATGGATCAAAAGGAAGCTAGCAAGCGATTAGATCAGGTTGTGGAAAAGCTATCGGAAATAGAACTAACGTTTGTGGTGGATGAGAATAAACAAAAGACGATTCCACTACAAGAACTTGGATTCCAGATAGATAACAAAGAAGCGCTTTTGAAAAAAGCTATGAGTTATGGTAAAAAGGGCTCTACATTTTCACGCTACAGAGCCCATAAAAAAGCGAAAAATAATCGACAAAATCAAACAATTACAGTGGAATACAAAGTGGCGCCAGATAAACTCGAAAAAGCCGTAAGACAAGCGTTTTATGGGATTTTAGAGGAACCTCAAAATGCGAAGTTAACAGGAGGAGGGGGAACCCCGGCGATTGTAGAAGAGGTCTACGGAGAAACGATTGATGCTAAAGAAACAGTGAAAGTAGTGAACCACTTTTTAAATACCAATTGGAACCAGCAAGAGGGAAAGGTTGACGTCAAAGTAAAAAAAGCCCTCCCAGAAGTAACAGCAAAAGATTTAGAAGAGGCCACAGATTTGCTGGGGACATTTACAACTTATTTTGGAGAGGATGGTTCTAAGAGAGCAGAAAATGTAAAGAACGGAGCAAAAAAAATAGCAGATACAACTTTGATGCCCGGGAAAGAATTTTCTGTAGACCAGAAGTTAGAGCCATTTACAGAAGAAAATGGATACTATGAGTCTAGTAGTTATGAAGGAGATGAGATTGTCAACTCCTTAGGTGGAGGAATCTGTCAAGTTGCGTCGACTCTATACAATGCGGTTCTTTTATCAGAACTAGAAGTGACGACAAGGTATCCCCATTCTTTGCGAGTGCACTATGTAGAACCGGCATTTGATGCTACAGTGGCAGATGATACCATTGATTTTAAATTTAAGAATAATCGCTCTAGTCCGATTTTTATTGAGAGTATTATTTCAAACGGGTATCTTACTTGTAATATCTATGGGAAGGAAACAAGAGATCCTAATCGAACCATTTCATATGTGAATGATATTACAAGTACTACGCCATATAAAAAAGAATACAAGGCATCAGATGATCTCCTTGGTACAATTGTTACTGAGAGAAATGGAGAAGAGGGACTTTCAGCGGATCTATATAAGATCATTTATGAAAATGGGGTAGAAACGGCTCGTGAAAAGATAAATCACAGTACTTATCAACCATTATCTGAAAAGATTCTAGTTGGAACGGCGTCTGATGATCCAAAAAAAACGCAGAAAATGCAAGAAGCGATTGCGTCACAAAATGAAGAAACAATTCGCAAAGCATTGGAAGAAATCAATGCATCAAATGCCAAAAGTACGACCGAATAATAGACAGGAGACAGAACATGAAAGTTGGAAATATTTCTCAGACGGCATACAAAAGATCCATACAAAAACAACTAAATCCAGTAAGAGAAGAAATTTTATATGCCCCAACAAAGGAAGAAACTTGTATGGCAATGAAAATACAAGAAGAGAAGGCTATGGTTTCAGCAGAGGCAACTGCTTTTGGAGCAAGTAGGGAGATTGGAATCTACGCTTTTGTGCGTGCGTTTAATGAGCTTTTGGCATGGAGGGCAAAGCCACTTGCGGTTTCCCTTGCGATTATGCTTCCAGTAAGAACGTCTGAAGCATTTCTAAAACAAGTAGTAGAAACAGTTAGAATGTTATGTATTCAAGTACATATTTCTATTGCAGAAGTGAAAACAGAAGTAAATCCTATGTTGCAACAAGTGTTTGTGTCTGTACGTGCCTATGGGCAGGGAGATCCTAAGAAGATTATTCGTACAGATGGGGCACAGGGGGGACAGGATATTGTTCTTTGTGGTTCTGTTGGTTTAGAGGGGATGCTAAGAATTTTAGATGAGAAGGAAAAAGAATTACAGACTCGTTTTGTTCCTTCTTTTTTGCGAAAGGCCAAAGGATTGAAAGAGAATTTGACCACATTTCAAATAGGAAAGGCACTAGAAGAATTTGATATTACAGCCATTCACCAAATTGGGAGTGGAGGGATTTTTGCAAGTCTTTGGGATCTTGCAGAGGCTTCAGAAATAGGACTTGTAGTGGAACGGGCGAAAATGTTGATCGCACAAGAAACAGTTGAAATTTGTGAATATTATAATTTGAATCCATACTGTATGACATCATCAGGAAGTTTCCTAGTAGTAACGCAAAACGGGGAGATGCTTGTAGATCATCTAGAGAAGGAAGGAATTCGAGCCAGCAGGCTTGGGGTTACAACGGATGAAAATGCGCGTGTGATCACAAGCGGGGATGAGAAAAGATATCTAGATCGACCAGCACCGGATGAACTTATGGTTTGGTGGCAGAGAATATTATCTAAATAGCAGGTTAGATGGAAAGGTGGAAATATGAGCGAATTAAGAATGGAAATTTTAAAATATCTTGAGAAGAATAGTAGGATTCATTTAGGAGAATTAGCAGTTTTATTTGGGGTGGATGAAGTAACTGTTGCAAATGAGGTAGCACAAATGGAGAAAGAAAAGATTATTTGCGGCTATCATACATTGATTGATTGGGATAAAGCCGGAGTTGAGTCAGTGACGGCGTTGATTGAAGTAAGAGTGACACCACAAAGAGATCGTGGATTTGATAAAATTGCAGAACGTATCTACAATTACCCAGAAGTTCATGCCGTATATTTGATATCAGGAGGATATGATCTTCTTATCACATTAGAAGGTAAAACTTTAAAAGAAGTATCTCGATTTGTATCAGAGAAACTTTCGCCAATTGATTCTGTTCTTAGTACGGCGACACACTTTATTCTCAAAAAATATAAGGATCATGGAACAATACTAGGAAGTAAGAAAGAATCAGAAAGGATGTTGGTGACATTATAATGAGAGATCCATTAGCGAAAAAAATTGTAGAAATAGAACCTTCTGGAATTCGTAAATTTTTTGATGTCGCAAGTGAAATGGAGGATGTAATCTCATTAGGTGTTGGGGAACCTGATTTTGATACGCCATGGCGCATCCGTGAGGAAGGGATTTTTACACTAGAAAAAGGTCGTACCTTTTACACATCCAATGCGGGATTGAAAGAATTGAGACAAGAAATTTGCAACTATTTAAAACGTACCATTGGCGTTTCCTATGATCCAATTAGGGAAACATTAATTACAGTGGGGGGAAGTGAAGCGATAGATGTCGGACTTCGTTGTATGTTAGATCCAGGAGATGAAGTGCTTATTCCACAGCCAAGTTATGTGGCATATGAGCCATGTACCATTATGGCAGATGGAAAACCTGTAATCATTCCACTACAATATAAAAATGAATTTAAGTTAACAGTAGAAGATTTAGAGGCATACATTTCTCCAAAAACAAAAGTTTTGATTATGCCATTTCCTAACAACCCAACAGGATCCATTATGACGAAAGAGGACTTAGAACCGATTGCGGATTTCGTACAAAAGCATGATCTGTATGTAATTTCAGATGAAATTTATGCAGAACTTACTTATAGAACCAAGCATGTATCCATTTCATCTTTTCCAGGAATGAAGGAGCGCACCATTGTGATTAATGGATTTTCTAAAGCATTTGCAATGACAGGATGGAGATTGGGATACTGTTGTGGACCAGCTAAAATTATTGCACAGATGACAAAACTTCATCAATATGCAATCATGTGTGCTCCAACGAATAGTCAATATGCAGCAATTGAAGGACTTAGAAATTGTGAGGAAGACGTAAAAGAAATGCGAAAGGCTTATGATCAGAGGAGACATTTTCTTATGCATGAGTTTCAACGAATGGGGTTAGAATGCTTTGAGCCATTTGGAGCATTTTATGTATTTCCGAGCATTAAGGAATTTGGCTTAACGTCAGAAGAATTTGCAAATCGCTTGCTTAGAGAAGAAAAGGTTGCTATTGTTCCGGGAACTGCTTTTGGAGCATGTGGCGAAGGTTTTCTAAGGATTTCTTACGCATATTCATTAGAAGATTTAAAAGAAGCATTGTCACGCGTAGAGCGATTTATTACACGACTTAGAAACGAGAGGTAAAAAGATGTTAAATATAGTACTTCTAGAACCAGAAATTCCAGCAAATACAGGAAATATAGGACGCACTTGTGTAGCAACAAATACAAGACTGCATTTGATTGAACCACTTGGATTTAAACTAAATGAAAAAGCACTTAAGCGTGCAGGAATGGATTATTGGTCACAACTAGATGTAAGAACTTATGTGGATTATCAAGATTTTCTTGATAAAAATCCAGGGGCAGTCATTTATATGGCGACGACAAAAGCGGAAAAATGTTATACGGATGTTTCCTATGAGGAAGACTGTTATATTATGTTTGGAAAGGAAAGCGCAGGGATTCCTGAAGAAATTCTTGTGAAAAATAAAGAACGGTGTGTTAGAATTCCGATGGTAGGAGAGATTCGCTCTTTAAATCTTGGAAATTCAGTTGCAATTGTATTGTATGAAGCACTTAGACAGCATCAATTTTCACATATGAACTTGGAAGGCCATTTACATGAACTAAACTGGTAATGAAACAAGTGCAGCTTTTTTGGGCAACAGCACTTGTTTGTCTAAAAACAGGACAAGTAAATCAGTTTGTATGGTTTTTTGACATCCATAAAGGAGCTGTCTATGTGAAAGAGAAGGAAGCCTTTGTATACTAAATACGGGGTGATAACAAAAAGGTAGGAAGTAAAACGTGTATAAAATATGAAATTTTTGGTGTTTTATACATATCCATTGTTTTTTCGAGTATGCTATGGTAAAATCTCAATATATTTTCAGGGGAAAGGAAGGAAAAGGATGAAGCATTTAGCAGATATATATAAGAATGTTTTAATGCTGACACAGTTTGGCTTTTCTTTTGTTACCCCTCTTTTGTTGTGTCTGGCTTTGTGCTGGTTTCTAAATTCCAATTTAGGACTTGGAAGCTGGGTTTACATTCCAGGCTTTTTTTTCGGGCTTGGAGGGTCAGGGATGACTGCTTATAAATTTTACCTTGCTATAGAAAGAAGGCAAGATAAAGAGCGTAAAAAAGAGAAAACGAAAATATATTTTAATCACCATTAGACAAAGGAGTTACATAATGAGTAAGATTCAGCCGGCTGTAAAAAAAGAAACGAAAAAAGTTGCACTTTGTACAGTAGTGGGACTCGTGATTATGTTGGCAGCTTTCGGGATACTTCATCTGGCAATGCCACAGAAAGTTCCCTTTGATTATAGGGTTATTTTAGGAGGAATAGGAGGGAGCATAGTTGCGATACTTAATTTCTTCTTAATGGGACTTGCAGTACAAAAGGTGGCTGCAAGTGAAGATGAAGCATCAGCAAGATTGCTGATGAAAGGAAGCTATTCCCGACGTATGCTGCTACAGATGTTGTGGGTTATTGCAGCAATCGCAGCTCCTTGCTTTCAATTTGTAGCAGGAGCCATTCCATTGTTATTTCCAGGAATTGGAATTAAACTTATGGGCATAATTGACAACAAGTAAGAAAGTGGTCGATAGGTATTAAAAAAAGATAGGAGGTGGAAGAAGATATGAACCTAGATGTATCAGGGGCTAAAGTGTTTTATACTTTTCCTTTTGATGTGCCTGTGCTGGGGAAACTTGAAATTAGTGAAACCATGGTAGTAAGCTGGATTGTGATGCTTCTGATCACAGGGTTCTGCATCTGGCTGACGCATGATCTGAAAGTTGAAAATATTTCAAAACGTCAGGCTCTGGCAGAATTTCTTGTAGAGAAAGCAAATGATTTTG
>JARIEI010000012.1 GCA_029256845.1 Ruminococcus sp.
ACCCATTGGCTAACCGTACTTTTGGCAATATTGTAATCCGCAGCAATCTGAATGGTTGATTTATTGCCAGCCATATAGGCTTTCACAACTTCTTTTTTGAAGTCTTCATTGTAACGTACTGACATAATGATGTCCTCCTTGGTTTGAATTATATTATACTATATTATTCGAACAAGATGTCACAAATTTAGTATACCACTGCAGATCTTTGATAATAACCGGCATTTTCTCTAATCCTGCAAGTTCGCAGGCTCTTTTGCGCCGATGACCTGCCACCAACTCGTAACCGCCGGATTCCCGCATCCGCACAATTCCTGGAACTAAAACACCATATTGTATGATGCTTTCGGATAATTCATCCATTTTCTTATCATCTTTTACTTGAAACGGGTGATTTGGAAATGGGTAAAGACTTCCTACTGAAATCTCACTAATTCCATTATTTGTCTCTTCATCTGTTCCAAACAACGCATCCAATGGCTGTAAGGAAATTGGTATTGCTCTCTTTTTAGATGGCATCTTTCAGCACCTCCTCTATCACTTTCCGATAAGCTTCTGTAGCTTTACCTCTCGGATCATAAGCAAAAATACTCTGCCCTTCTCTGACTGCTTCCTTCATTCTTACGGAAAATGGAATATAATTAGCAAAAATATGGATTTGACTTCCATATACATTTCTCAGAAGTTCCATATTATTTCTAGCATCATTTGTATGAGCATCAACCATCGTGAACAGAATCCCACCGACTTGCAGCTTTGGATTGATCTGCTTCCGTACTTTACCGATTGTTTTTAACAACTGTTGCAATCCTTTGATTGGCAGGTAAGACGCTTCAACCGGAATAAGAACTTCATCTGATACAGCAAGTGCGTTGATTGTGATCATCCCCAATGATGGCATACAATCAATTATGACTGCATCATATTGCTCTTTAATTCCATGCAGAATCTGTTTCAATACATATTCTCTGCTCATTGCATTTACCAACTGTACTTCCGTGCCTGCCAGGCCAATGTTAGAACAAATAATGTCTATTCCCTCTGCCTGATGTCTAATATAATAGTCCGAAGGAATATCTTCATCTTTCATCACTGCGTCCATAAGAGCTGTAAGTGTTTTATTACTGTTATCACAATCACGATACCCAAACCCTGCCGATACGTCAGACTGTGGATCTGCATCCACGATTAACACTTTCATATTCTTTTGTGCTAATCCGACTGCTAAATTAGCTGTACATGCAGATTTTCCGGTTCCCCCTTTTTGGTTTACAATAGAAATAACTTTTGCCATAATATTTCCTTTCCGGTATCTGAGAGAAAATAGCAACTACTTTATAATGGATAATCTTACGAAAATTACGAAGATGATAAGTCGCATTATAAATCGCATAATAATTAGCTACCGAAATCGCCACATTTTTCTTAAAAATCATGCGAAGTTTGCGTTAATGAGTTCGTACAGCAATTTTACGAAAACACTGACGAATATTTTACGAAAATCCGCTTAAAAAGTTACATGAATTTATAATGCAATATATGAAGTGAGTAATATAAGAAAACCCTTGAAAATACTGGATTTTCAAGGGTTTTATGGGTCTTATTAAAGATATGCAAAATTCAGATTAGTTTCCCATCTGTGCAGCTACTTCTGCAGCAAAGTCTTCCTGTTTCTTTTCAAGACCTTCACCTGTTTCGTAACGTACAAATCTCTTAACTGTTACGTTTGCATTGTTTTCTTTTGCAACTTTTTCTACGTATTTAGCAACTGTAAGATCGCTGTCCTGTACGTATGTCTGGTCTAAAAGACAAACTTCTTTTAATTCTTTGTTAAGACGTCCAATGATCATTTTTTCGATGATATTGTCTGGTTTATTTGGATTTTCCTGTTTAGCCTGAGCTAAAAGGATTTCTTTTTCGTGATCCATGTATTCCTGAGAAACTTCTGCACGAGATACGTATTTTGGATACATAGCTGCGATCTGCATAGCTACGTTTCTTAAGCAAGTTTTGATTTCATCGTTGATAACGTCTGTGTCAGCTTCAACAAGAACACCGATACGTCCGCCACCGTGAATGTAATCAACAACAACACCGTCTGTTGTGATTTTTTCAAATCTTCTAATGCTTAAGTTTTCTCCGATTACAGCAATGTTTTCTACAAGAGCTTCTTTTACAGTCTTTGTTGTATCAGCTGCCCATGCCTCTGCCATAAATGCATCCATATCTGCTGCGTCAGATGAAGCTGCCTGATCTGCAACTGCTGCAACGAATTCCTGGAATTTTTCGTTCTTTGCAACGAAGTCTGTTTCAGAGTTAACTTCAACGATAGCTGCAACTTTATCTTCTTTAACAACAGCTTTAACCATACCTTCAGCAGCGATTCTGCTTGCTTTTTTCTCAGCTTTAGCCTGTCCATTTTTTCTTAAGAACTCGATTGCTGCATCCATATCTCCGTTTGTTTCTGAAAGAGCTTTCTTACAGTCCATCATTCCTGCGCCTGTCATTTCTCTTAATTCTTTTACCATTTTTGCTGTGATTGCCATTTTACATTCCTCCATCATTATTAAAATTGTGTGCTTATGGAAAACTCCATGGTATATTAATCTGATGCAAAAATGCTCCAACCTGTATCCACAGGCTGAAGCATTCAAATCCATGATTATTCTGCGTCTACAGTCTCTTCAGCTACTGCTTCTTCTGCAGCTTCAAAATATTCTTCTTCACCTGTTGTTCCTTGGTTAGCTTCGATTACTGCATCTGCCATCTTAGAAACGATTAATTTTACGGCTCTGATAGCATCGTCGTTACCTGGAATTACGTAATCTAACTCTTCTGGATCACAGTTTGTATCACAGATACCGATCAATGGAATATTAAGTGTGTGTGCTTCCTGGATGCAGATTCTTTCTTTCTTAGGATCTACTACAAAGATAGCATCTGGGATTCTCTTCATTTCTTTGATACCACCCAGGTTTTTCTCTAATTTATCCCACTCTTTTTTAAGCTCGATAACTTCTTTCTTTGGAAGAACATCAAATGTTCCATCTTCAGACATTCTTTCGATATCTTTTAAGCGTTGGATTCTGCTTTGGATAGTCTTGAAGTTTGTAAGCATACCTCCAAGCCATCTTTCATTTACATAGAACATTCCACAACGTTCTGCTTCAGTTCTGATCGCATCCTGTGCCTGTTTCTTTGTTCCAACAAAAAGGATTGTACCACCATCAGCAGCGATGTCAGCGATTGCTTTGTAAGCATCGTCAACCATACCTACAGATTTCTGTAAGTCGATGATGTAGATACCATTTCTTTCTGTGTAAATATATGGAGCCATTTTAGGGTTCCATCTTCTTGTCTGATGTCCAAAGTGAACACCTGCTTCTAAAAGTTGTTTCATTGAAATAACGCTCATGTTTTTTCCTCCATTGGTTTTTTACTTCCGTATGTTTTGTATTTTTCCTGAAACCGGACCTTGAATTTATATGCTTTCGGCCTTAGGCACCACTAGGAAAACCCGCATACGTGTTTTTTGCAACGTTAGTAGTATATCATATTCTTTTTTTATTTGCAAGATGTTCTTTCGTATAACACATAAAAAAAGCCACGCTTTTCACTGCGTGGCCTTTGAATTTTAATATGTAATTTACCAATATCTAACGAATGCTGCTGCTCTTACTCCACTTACACAAATTGTAGTACCTGGTTGTTGAGCTTCGATCATCTGTCCATTTCCAATATAGATTGCAACATGTCCTGGTGTCCATGCAATATCTCCTGGCTGTGGATTACTTACAGGTCGTCCCTGCGCTAACTGATCTTCTGAATAACGTGGAATAGAAATTCCTGCTTGTGCATGTGCAAATTTTGTAAGTCCGGAACAGTCAAGTCCAACGCCTGGTGTGTTTCCTCCCCATACATATGGAACACCAATTTGTGACCACGCTGCGTTTACAATCGTCTGTGCTGCTGCTGTGTTTCCTGTTGAAGGAGCTGGTCCCGGATCTGGTGCTGGTGTTGGCTCAGGCATTGGTTCTGGAGCTGGTGTTGGTGCTGGTCTTGAAGCCGATGGTCTATTATTCTGTTGCTGTTGTTGCTGCTGTTGACGCTGTGCCTCTTCTCTTCTCTTACGCTCTGCTTCTTCTCGCTCCTTGCGTGCACGTTCTTCTGCAGCTTTTCTTGCTGCTTCTTGAATCTGCACATCCAAGTCCGCAACCTCTGATTTCTTGCTCTCCAAAGTTGCACTTAGTTCACCTTGCTGTGCCTCCATCTGTGTGTGCAGACTATTCAATTTTTCAATATCCTTTTCAAGAGATGCTTTCATTTTTTTTACTTGGTCTACAGTCTTCACATATTCATCAAGCATATTTCTATCATACTCTTGTATTTTCTGTGCATATTCTGCTTGCGTCAACATCTCTGCAATACTTCCTGATTCAAAGATCTTTTCTACAGCAGAACTTCCACCTTCTTCATACATATATTTAATACGAAGTTTCATATCTTCATACTGCTGTTCTTCTTTTTCCTGTGCAGCTTTCAAATCTGCTTCTGTTTTAATAACCTGTTCTCCTTTTTCAACTAATTCCTTCTCTAGGTCATTAATCTTAGTTAGGAGTGCTGTCAGTTCATTTTGCAAAGAATTCACTTGTGTTTCTACTTTAGCCTTCTTATCTTTCAAATCTTTCTCTGAAGGTTCCGCAAAAACAGGTGTTGCCACTAAAGAACATGCCAACGCAGCTACAACAAACATATTAAGTAACTTTTTAAATTTCATATATCCACCTGTCCTTATCCTATTAATTATATATGCCCCCACATATAATATAAATGATAACTTATTTTCTTATTTTTTTCAACATCTATTTATATTTCTAGCATATTTTCCCATTCGATAACATAGCATTAACTCACTACACTTGGTATTATAATGGATACGTGAATATTTTGCAACATTTTTTAATATTTTTGTAATATATTAAGAAAGATTTTAGTCAGTACGATTGCACTCAAGCATATAAGGAGTATTTCTAGCATTTTCTTTATTTCCACATTAGAATCTCCTGTTTTCGGACTTGTTTTATTAAATTTTTCTTCACAATTTATATATTTGGGTACAATTCTTGCTTCATACATGTCACTTCGTTGTTTTGCCTCTATAACAGGAATAGAAACCAACACAGGAACCATTGTTTTCTCGACCTCCCCCTCATTTCTTATATAATAAACACCTTCCTGTAAATGATCAAATCTTACTTCTCCTTCACGATTTGGATAAGCCGTTATGGTAGAACTATTTTCTTTAGGATCAATCTTTTCTGTAGTTTGCTTCAATTCTTCTGCCGTACATATATGGTTGAGATCTATTTTAAAATCTTCATACTCTGGTTTCATAACAAAAAATCCGTTTTCCCATTCTGCAATTTTATTACATAGGAATTTGCCTTTGTTTCCACTTTGTTCGTCATTCTCTATAGTAATAACTCCTTTAAAATCTTCGTTTAATTCTGACGCACGCACTTTATTTCCAATGAGAATCCCCACCAATAAAATAACCAAAATTGTCCTTCCTCTTTTTTTGTTCATCTTTTTTCTTCTTCCTTCCTTGACAATTCGTAATAGAGCAATAAAACAAAATAGAAAAGGTAATAAATCAAAAACACATTCCCTAATTGACGGAATATTTGCTTTTATCTCTTGTCTGTCCCCCTCTTTTTTTACTCTTTCGCCGGTTACGACCAATCGATTTGTATTAATCCCATAAGGTGTACAAGTAACAAGTGATACAAGATCTTTCCCTTGATTTATTTTTAACCGCTCCACTTCCTGCGGCTTAATCACCTCGATTTGTTTTACCTCATACATTAATTTCTTCCCACACGCTTCTAAAAAAAAGAAATCTCCCTTTGCTAGCTCATCTAAGCGTACAAATAATTTTGCTCTTGGAAGTCCTCTATGTCCAGTTAATATACAGCGAGTGTCATTTCCTCCTATTGGTAGGCTTGACCCTTCTAAATGTCCAATTCCTTCTGATAACACCTCCTGTGTCGTCCCATGATAAATTGGTAATCTCAATGCAATTTTAGGAATTTCTATACATGCCATTACATTTGAATCCTCAACCTTTAATTGTTCCTCATAATCATCCACTTCTGTTTCTCGCATTTCTAATGACACTTTATTTTGCCTACGGTACACAGACTTGTTGTATTCCCTTGCCTTTTTTATTTGTTCATTTAAAAGACTTTTCTTTTCTCTTTTTATTGAATCATGATACGAAGAAAGTAGTGAAACTTGTTGCTTTTGAACCACTTTATTTGAAATAACAGGATAACAACTTAAGAGTAACCCCACAATAAAAATTATCCTATTTATAGATTTACTTCTTCTTTTTTTTGCTTTTCCGGATGATTGCATAACTCATAAGCCCACTTCCCAAAAGTATCATCAACGCTGTAACTGAATTTCCTGTTACTGGAAGTTTTTTCCCAGACTGATTTATAACTGTAAGATTAATTTTTCCAATGGTTGGATCTGTATTTAGCTCTTGTTTTTCTTCTTTTGTCTTACCATCATAAAAACTGGTAATCTTAGCAGTTGCCTCAAGTTTTTTCAATGTTCTCCCAGCCTTTGCATCTCCTTTTACATAGGAATCTCTGTCTTCTGCAAAAGTAGACTTCACTTGAATTTCTATTGGCTCTTTCAACACACGATATCCAGGTGGTGCAGTCACCTCTTTTAAGTAATATGTTCCAGAATCTATTCCTATAATACGAATAGCGCCTTGTTCATCTGTCCTCATTTCTATAGCTTCTTGTGGCCTTTTATGTTGTATGGAATCTGCGTGCATTAAGACATATCCCATTTTTCCTTTCTTTACATAAATTTCTTGTTTACACTTTGGATCATTATAAAGTCGAAAAGTTGCCCCTTCCAAAAATTGTTGTTTTTCATTTGTCTTTTTAAGATCAATCATATACGTATAGCAAACCACCGTGTCCCATGAAGTAAATCCCGTACTACCACTATGAATCCGATCTGGATCATTAGAAAATTCAAGTCGCACATCATTTTCCATTGCTTTCATCTCTTGCAACTGTGCGATATTTTCATTGATTCTCGCAGAAAAATATACGGTTACTTTTTGTCCATATGGATATTCCTTCTTTGAATTTTGACTTGGAAACTCTCGATCAACAATTTTTTTAATATCGGATACAGACACAGAAAAACTCTCTTCACCATCAGCCATAATATCTACAGCCACTTCATTTTCAGAAAGGATATACGTCTTTTCATTGTTATTTTGATCTTTTCCTTGGATATGAACTTCTATTGATTGTTGGTCTAGCGTAAGCATAGGATCCATTTTATCGTGCCAGGCATAATAATATTGTTCGTATCCATTTATATTCGGAAGTTGTGAATCAAATTTATACCATATATTCTGACCCATTTCATAATCTCCAATATCATTCCAACCGTCTGGATCTTTTATTGTCGGATTTGAAACTTTATCATCTTCTTTAATCTTTTTGGTCACATATGGATAATCCAATTTTGTATGAATGGTTGCATTTGGACTAGCTGTTCCCACCATACATAAAGACGCCGCTGTATCGGTTCCTTCTACATTTGTAATTTCATCCAAAAGATAATATCCATGTTTTAATCCTTTAATTTCAAACGATCCCTCCGGTTTTACGGAAGTTACATAGATTTCTTGAACTTTAATTTCTTCCCTGGAAATCTGATTTCGGATTTCTTCAACAAAAAAACGAAATTCACTGCAAGGTCCTTGTATATTTTCTTCCGTTTCCTGTTCTACTACGGAATGCTCCAATTTTTTTATGTAATCAATCACTTTATACTCTGTTAATTCTGATGCTTGAATCTTCTCTCCTTTTTTTGCAAGTTCATTCGCCACCACTTGTTTTAAAGCATGTTCATAAATTGGATTGATTGTATAATTGATTGATTCACCATACTTTGCATTTTGTGCATGTAAAAGTTCATAAAGGTGATATTTTTTTCCTTGTATTATTTGTTCTTTTTGACCTTTTACTAAAATAACAGCTGGTCCATCTCCAACTTTAGCAATTCCATCTACCGTTTCAATCACTACATCGGATTGTACACTCTTTATTTCTTCTGCTTTTACAGCTTTTATACATGTACTTTCAAATTTAGTACTAAAAAAAATCGACAGAAAAGCCATAAAAACTATAATGTTCTTTTTCTTTGCTCGCATATTGCTTTTTTCTCCTTTTTCTTTATGAATTTTAGGCGAAAAACAAAGCATTCATACGCACCATCTCCTATCTCTTTGTCTGATGTTAAATTCATTTGGTAAAACTGAGGATTCCTCAAAATGATGTGGTAGATTTACCACGAAAAAATTAGAATATTAAGATTTGTAGATTATGAAAATCTATGCTATTAGATTATAATTATTTATTTTAAAAGTCAACTTGGCTTTTTATACAAAAATCTGCATTTTTAAATAAAAAAACTTTCCAGATTTCTCTGGAAAGCCTTTTTTATCTTATTCATCTATTTTAGTGGATGTAATCTCATCTTTTGGAATTACAATTTCAACTCGCTCTTCCATTCTTTGTATCATAACAAACATAATAGACCCTACAAATGCACAGAATACAGTAGCAATCGCAAGTCTAAGAGCCTTTGCCGAAAGCCATTGAAATGCCCCTGTTTCTGTTAATAATAACGAAGTAATATTTACAGTGATATGCAAAGACAGCGGAGCGATAAATGACCCGTATTTTTCATAGACATATGCCAAAAACATTCCTAAAATCAATGCAAAAACAAGTTGTACGATATTTCCATGGGACATTCCAAACAGCAATGTTGAAAACATCGCTGCTTTTTTAAAGCTTCCCACTGCTCGTATTCTTTTAAACAATACACCTCGAAATATCAACTCTTCTGCTATCGGAACGATTATCCCTAAACACACCAGCTGGACTGGAAACGTTGGAGTGTACAATATTTGTGATGTTTCTTGATATTCCGGACTATAAAGTGCAATGCTAGTAATAAAACTAAGACCGTTTAAACCAATACATGCAGCAATTCCAAAAATAAATAACCATATATATTTGACTGGTTTTGCTTTTTGGATTTTTGGAATTAAAAACGCTTCTTCTCTTTTTCGGTCTGTGTGAAAAAAGTAAACAGTTACTGGAATTGTAAAAGCTGATCCTATTGCCAGGATTTCTACTTGATGATTAAGTAGCACTTTATACAACTCTACCGATTTACTCATCACCATCTGCATAATCTGCTCCTGAGACATTGCACCTGATGCTAGACTTTCTTTTACCAAAACTCCTATTTGAGGTGTCAGTAGTAATACTTCTGCAACAAACTTTACCGCAAATCCGATTAGCCAGTAAGCCAGCATAGGACCAAACAAATACCAAAATGGGTTTTTTATAAATTTATCATTCATATTCTACCTCCCGAGTTGTTCTAATAGCCACGCCTTTAGTTGTTCTTGTGTACCAGTTAATGACCCTTGAATCATCTCTGGTTTTCCTCCGCCTCTACCATCAAACTGTTCTTTTAAACCTGATACTAGAAAACGAACATCTATTTCTTTACTTCCAATGACATAACGGTAGGTTTGTTCTTCTGTTTTTTGAAAAACTGCACAGATTTCTTTTCCTTCCTTTAAGACTTGATTCATCAACGTTCTAATTTCGTCTCCTTCCAAATCTGTCTCAAATAAAATGATTACTGTTTCGTCGTCTTTTGCTACTTCCTTCGCTTTATAAGTTAGCAATTGTTTTCGTGTTTCTATTTGTTTTTGTTTTAATAAATTCTGTTCTTCTTTTAATTTTCCAACTGCAGAAGAAACCTCATTTTCCTTTACACATAAAAGGGAAGAAACTTGTCTTGTCTGCTGCTCTTTCATCCTATAGTCCAACAGTGCACGGAAACCACATAGCATTGTTATGCGAACTCCACCTTTATAACGTTGTACATTTGTTAGACGAATGATTCCAATTTCTCCTGTTTTCTTCACATGAGGTGCACAACAGGCACAACAATCGTATCCATCTATGATAACAATCCTTACCTGACCTTCAATCTCAATTTTACTTCGATAAGAAATGTCCTTAAGTTCGTCTTTGGAAGGATACAACACTTGGATATCTATATTCTTTGTTACTGCTTCGTTAGCTTTCCACTCAATCTTTCGCAAATCGTCTTTTGAAAGTTCCCCATTAAAATCCATGGTACAATCTTCACTTCCAAGATGAAATCCAACATTGTTATATCCAAACGCTTCATGAATCAACCCAGATACAATATGCTCGCCTGTATGTTGCTGCATTTTCATAAAACGGAGTTCCCAATCAATCTTACCACTTACTTCTGTTCCCTCTAAAAGAGGTTCTTTTGTCATATGATAAATTTCTCCATCTACTTCTTGCACATCAAATACCAATATATCATCTAGCGTTCCTGTATCTGCGTACTGTCCACCTCCTTCTGGAAAAAAGGCGGTCCTTGTAAGGACCACCTTGTAATAAGCTTTTTCCTTCTGGCATGACAGGACCGTTGCTGTAAACTCTATCATATGACTATCATAATAAAACAACTTTTCCGTCATAACTTTTCTTACATCCTTTCTGGCGCTTCAAAACCAAGCAGATCAATACATGTTTCCAGCACTTCTTTTGTAAGTTTTAACAGTGCAATGTATCCTGCTTTACGTTCTTCATTTTCTTCTGCAAGAATCTTTATCTCATGGTAAAATTTGTTAAATGCATTTGCAAGATCGTAAATATAAGCACATAGCTTATGTGGTGCTGTCTCTTGGTATACAGAATTGATTACATCATTGAACTTCGCAGTTTCAAGCATCAATGCTTTTTCATACTCACTAGAAGCATCCTGGATTGTTAGTGCATCGATATTTCCACCGTTTTCTACATATTTATTGAGAATGGATTTAATACGAACAATTGTATATAAAATATATGGTCCCGTATTTCCTTCAAAAGATGTAAAACGATCTACATCGAAGATATAATCTTTGGATGCCTGGTTTGAAAGATCTCCGTATTTAATCGCTGCAAGTCCTACCATTTGCGCAGTACGTTTTGCCTCTTCTTCTGCTACTGTACGATTTTCCATAATCTTTTTGTACATCTCTTCATTAATTTCACGAATCAGATTTTCAAGACGCATAACCCCACCTTCACGAGTCTTAAATGGCTTTCCGTCTTTTCCATTCATTGTACCAAAACCTAAGAACTTTAATTCTGTTTCTTCTTTTACAATTCCTGTTTTCTTTGCACAGCGGAACACCTGAACGAAATGAAGTTCTTGACGTTTATCAACTACATAAATCACTTCATCCGGATTATAAAGTTCTTCTCGTTCTACAAGCGTTGCAAGGTCTGTTGTATCATACAATGCCGCACCATCTGATTTTAAAATCATACATGGTGGAACTTCTTTTTTATCCGTTTCTTCCTGTACATCTACCACAAGTGCTCCATCATCCAAATGTGCAAATCCTTTTTCCTTTAACATCTCTACCATGTTTGGAATATACTTTTGTGCATCTGCTTCCCCTTTCCAAAGGTCGAAGTCCACATTAAGATTCTTGTAGTTTTTCTTTAAATCCGCTACGGAAATATTCATAATGTGTTTCCAAATAGCACGATGACCTAGGCGACCATTCTGAAGTAGAAATGTTGCCTGAAGCGCTTCTTCTCTATAATCGTCATGCTCTTTTGCATACGCACTTGCTGTAGGATAAATTTCTTCTAACTCACCAATTGTAAATGGTGCTTCTTCTGGATATTCTCCAGTGAAATCATCATCAAAGTATGGAAGATCTGGCTGACGTTTCTTTAACTCTGTAATAATAAGACCCATTTGATATCCCCAGTCTCCTAGATGAATATCGCCAATCACCTTATTCCCTTTATAACGGGCAATTCTCTTTACACTTTCTCCAATGATCGCTGAGCGCAAATGTCCTACGTGTAATGGTTTTGCCACATTTGGTCCGCCGTAGTCAACAACGATTGTCTTTGGTTGTGCTTCCTTTTCTACTCCAAGCTTTTCATCCTTTGACATCGAATTTAAAAATTGAGATACAAAGGAAAGGTTTATTTTTAAATTAATAAATCCTGGCATCACTGCTTCTGCTACTTCAAAGCAATCACTTTCCTGTAATCTTGCAACTACATCATTTGCAATCATAATCGGTGCTTTTTTATAAGCTTTTGCTGCTGCCATCGCACCATTACACTGGTATTCACACAAATCCGGACGATTTGACAAGCTTACCTTTGCGTAAGCTTCCTCATATCCAGCTTCTTTAAATGCTTTTTTCATTTCTATGGTAATAAGTTCCAACAATGTCTTCACTTTCATTCACTCTCCGTTCTTTTTTCTTCCATTTTGCTATTTTACCATGTATAATCATGTTGGGCAAGTGTTATTGCCTAACTAAGATAGAAAGGTATTGAAAAATATGAAGATTGGTTCACATGTTGGGATGAGTGGCAAAGATATGCTACTTGGTTCTGCTAAAGAAGCCGTATCTTACGGCGCTGATACATTTATGTTTTATACAGGAGCACCACAAAATACGAGACGAAAAGAGATCAGTGAGTTAAAGATTGATCCTGCCTGGGAATATATGTTAGCAAATGGTATTTCAGAAATCGTGGTCCATGCTCCCTATATCATCAACCTTGCGAATTCTGTAAAACCAGAAACCTTTGAGCTTGCCGTTGAATTTTTGGAAAAAGAAATCCAACGTACAATTGCCTGCAAAAGTCACACGTTGATTCTTCACCCTGGTTCTCACGTAGGTGCTGGGCAAGAGCAAGGAATCAAACAAATTGTAAAGGGGTTAAATGAAGTACTCACCAAAGACACCGATTGTGTGATTGCCCTTGAAACAATGGCCGGAAAAGGCTCTGAAGTCGGAAGATCCTTTGAGGAACTCGCTCAAATTTACGATGGAGTTGTATACAATGATAAGCTAAGAGTCTGCTTTGACACTTGCCATACAAGTGATAGTGGCTATGATATTATTCATCAGTTTGACGATGTCATTGCTAAGTTTGATCAAATACTAGGGAAAGATCAGATTGCTGTTTTCCATATCAATGATAGTAAAAATATCCCAGGTGCCGCAAAAGACAGACATGCAAATATCGGATTTGGACATATCGGATTTGATGCTTTAAATTACATCGTTCATCATAAGGATTTCGAAAATATTCCGAAGATTTTAGAGACTCCTTTTATCCCTTCTCCAACAAAAGAGAAAAAAAGCTATGCACCATATAAATTTGAAATAGAAATGCTTAGATCCGGACACTTTGATCCAGATATCCAACAAAAAATCATAGCTTTTAACGAATAATATAAAAAAGTGTACGCTTATCTTTTAGAGAAAATTCTCACTGTTAAAGATATGCGTACACTTTTTTGTGCAAAAATACACGTCTGGGCGGAGTCGAACCGCCGCACATGCCTCCGGAGGGCATCGCTCTATCCACTGAGCTACAGACGCACAATATGCACTCTGCCTCTTCCGCAGAATGCATTTGCATTTTAGCACATTTTGTTTTAAATGTAAAGAGATAGCATTAGCGATTCATTCTAAGTTTTCCTTTTTGGGAATCAAAAAAATAAACATGGTCACTTAAAACATCTTCTAATTCTAATTGTGTGTCATTAATTTCAACAACCATTGCACTCATCTCACTTTCTTTCATTGCTTTTGATTCTGGTACTATAATCACCTCATGTACACTACTTGGCAACAAATAATAATTTTCACACAACATATCTCCAATCATCTCTAACACATGAGGATATACTAGGCACGCAGCACCAAAATTTTTCAATGAATTTGTTAAAAGATACATTACTTCGTTGTCCGTTTCGTCTTCCAGCTCCGTGTTTTTTTCACCACATCCTTGTAACATATCCTTCATTGCTTGACGCATAGACATAAACTGCGCAGGTAGAAGCGTCATTGCATTTTTTACTGCAATATCGTAAAGATTCTTTAATGTAATTTTCCAAAGTGTTAAATGCTCATTTTTAATTAAAATTGTGGCCATTCCTGTTTCTTCTGCCTCTAAAAGGATATAAAAAACAATTGCCAAATCTAGATAACGTATATGGGGTATTGTTTCTAGCATTGTTTTATTTTTTTCATAATGAACTACTTTAAATACGATTTTTTCTTTCATACTGTCATAGTCATCAAACTGACATTCATTCATAACCTTTGTACACTTTACTGAATCATATATTTCTAATAATTCTGCTATAATAGCTGTCAAATCTAATTTTTCTTTATATTTTTCGTAAAACCCTTCTAAATAAATTGTTGGTCCTATATTGTTGTCCTGTTGCTCAATCAGCACCCCCATTCTTTCTCTTCCATTATTTTTAATAGTTGAGTATAATTTTGCTCTTGTTCCTTCTTCGAGCTGCTCATTCAATTCATTTTCAACCGCACACAAAAATTCTTGATATTCCATAAATAATCCTTTCTGCTTTTGTATGCTCATCAAAAAATTGGATAACTTGACACGAACTGTGTCGGATAAAAGATTTGAAAAATATTATGTAAGTTGTATTATAACGGATGTTCTTGTTTTTTACAAGATTACTTTTAACATATTAAAAAAAATATGCAGAGAACTGCTCTCTGCATATTAAAATTCTTATACTCTTGACAAATATTCACCTGTTCTTGTATCAATTTTAAGAACATCTCCTTGTTCAACAAACAATGGAACCATAACAACTGCACCCGTTTCAACTGTAGCAGGTTTTGTAGCTCCCTGTGCTGTATCGCCTTTAAATCCTGGCTCTGTTTCTGTAATTTCAAGTTCAACAAACAATGGTGGTTCAACAGAAAATACATTTCCTTTATGAGAACAAATCTTAACCACTTCATTTTCTTTTACAAATTTAAGTGCATCTCCGACAACTTCATCATTCAATGCAATCTGATCATATGTTTCAACATCCATAAAGTTGTAAAGATCTCCATCTTGGTATAAATATTGCATCTCTTTTCTGTCAATTCTTGCCTGCTCAAATTTCTCTGTAGGTCTGAATGTTTTTTCAATAGCTCCACCACTGATAATGTTCTTAAGCTTTGTTCTTACAAAAGCTGCTCCTTTACCTGGTTTTACATGTTGGAACTCTAATATCTGATAAATATTTCCATCATATTCGATGGTCAGACCATTTTTAAAATCACCTGCTGAAATCATATCTTTCCTCCTTAAATTGTGTACGTACATACACTGTCCTAATATACACTATATATGATATTATAATATTTTTTTGTTTTTTTCAACCTTTTTTTCGATATAATCCTATTTCCTATGATTCTTTTTGTAAAAATGTAGTACAATTTTTTCCAAGTAACGCTTTAAAACAATCTGTATTTCTTCTTTTGGATGAATTGGTTTTACCAAAATATTACGAATCCCTGTTCTCTTTGCTCCCCAGACATCTGTAAATAACTGATCCCCTACGAATAATGAATTTTCTTTGTTTGTTCCCATTAATTCCATTGCTTTTTTATAATTTTTGCAAGAAGGTTTATGCGCATTGCATATATAATTTGTCTGAATCTCTTTGTTAAACATTTGCACTCTCTGTTCTTGATTGTTAGAAAGAAGGCAGGTTGAAAACCCAAGGTCTTTTAATCTATTAAATAATTTTTTTGCACGTTCATCTGCTGGAGCGCCATGAGGAACCAATGTATTATCAATATCAAAAATAATACCTCGATAACCTTCCTCATACAATTGTTCAAAGGGAATTACATAGGTAGATGCCATGTATGCATCTGGAAAAAATTTATCGAACATCTATCTTTTGTTGTTGGTATTTTGTAATTGACTCATTTAACAATCACTTACAACGATACCCTCTCCTTTCTATCAGTCTTTTAATCCGTGATTGATCTTAAGTTTATGTCTATCTTTAGTAAATAATCTTTAAACATTATAACAAGTTTCTATATCTATAGCAATATAAAGCTACTCTTCTTTCCAATCTCTTCCACTACGCTCCATTGCTCTTTTTACATCTTTTTTAAATTGTTTCCACGCCTCTTCATCTTCCACAAAATATTTGGGACAGTTCTTTCCTGTCACGTCATAATGTCTAATTACATCTTGTTCTGTGAGATCGAATTTTTTACATAACCATGCGGTAAGCTGCACCATGGAGGTGTATGTTTCTTTGTTAAACACACCACTTTCATCTTCATGGCAACATTCAATAGATATTGTATCTTTATTTCTTGAATTTGACGCATACGCATATTCCCAAGTAGGTACACACTGCACAATTTCTCCATCCAACCCTACCACAAAATGGCTGCTCACAGATGTCTCATGTGTATCTTTTAAACTTTGAAAATAATCTCGATTGTTTTTTGCTGTACTACCTGGATTTGCTGTATAATGAATTACAATTCCGTTTATTTTTTCTGATTCTATACCTGGTCTTGAATATTCATTAATATCAAGTAGTTGTACATCAATCTTTGGTTTCGACGCATCCACTTTGATATTTTTATATAAACCGCGATTTTGCACTAATAAAACGCGTAATCCTAATACGATTGTTAATGTTAATAAAATTCCAATCCCGACATAGATTATTATCTTTGGCTTTTTTTTCTTTCTGCATCTTTTGTTTTTTCTGATCATCTTCATACTCCATTCATCCACCACACCTACTTTATATTGTATCATAAACATATGCGCTCGAGCGTTTTTTCTAGTACAAAAGGGTGCGTTTAAGAAAAGTTTCATAAAAAACGGGCATGATCCATATTCGACCACGCCCATTTTCTTATTTATGCATCTACACTATAGTTTGGTGCTTCTTTTGTAATGTGAATGTCATGTGGATGACTTTCTTTCAAGGAAGCTGCAGAAATCTTAACAAATCTTCCATTTTCTTTCAAATCATCAATTGTTGGTGTTCCACAATATCCCATACCTGATCGAAGGCCTCCCATAAGCTGGAACACCGTATCTTCTACTGTTCCTTTGTATGCCACTCGTCCTTCTACACCTTCTGGCACAAGTTTCTTTGCGTCTGCTTGGAAATAACGATCTTTACTTCCATTTTCCATTGCTGCAATAGAACCCATACCACGATATACTTTATACTTTCTTCCTTGATATAGTTCAAAATCTCCAGGACTCTCATCGCAACCAGCAAAAATACTTCCCATCATGCATACGCTTGCCCCTGCTGCAATTGCTTTTGTCATATCGCCTGAATATTTAATTCCTCCATCTGCGATGATTGGAACATTGTATTCTTTTGCTACATTGTAACAATCCATAACTGCAGAAATCTGTGGGACACCAATTCCTGCAACAATTCGAGTTGTGCAAATGGAACCAGGTCCGATTCCCACTTTCACCGCATCAACTCCTGCTTCAATTAATGCTTTTGTAGCTTCTCCTGTTGCAACATTTCCTGCAATAACTGGAAGATCTGGATATTTCTCTTTTACCATACGAACAGTACGAAGTACGTTAGCAGAATGACCGTGTGCCGAATCCATTACGATAACATCAACTTTCGCTTTTACAAGTGCATCCACTCGTTCTAGGCAGTTAGCTGTAATACCAATGGCAGCTCCACAAAGGAGACGTCCTTGGGAATCTTTTGCAGATAATGGATATTTAATCTGTTTTTCTATATCTTTAATTGTAATAAGTCCTTTTAGATTTCCTTCATCATCTACGATTGGAAGTTTCTCTTTTCTAGCTTTTGCAAGAATTCTTTTTGCTTCTTCAAGAGTAATCCCAACTTTCGCTGTAATAAGACCATCTTCTTCTGATGTCATAGATTCTTTAATCTTCTTGGAAAAGTCTTCTTCGAATTTCAAATCACGATTTGTAATGATTCCCACTAATTTTTTTCCTTCTGTAATTGGAACCCCTGAAATTCTAAACTTTGCCATAAGGTTGTTTGCATCTTCTAGCGTATGTTCTGGTGATAAGTAAAATGGATCTGTGATAACTCCATTTTCTGAACGTTTCACTTTATCTACCTCTTCCGCTTGCTGTTCGATAGACATGTTTTTATGAATAATACCGATTCCACCTTGACGAGCCATAGCAATTGCCATTCTATGTTCTGTAACCGTGTCCATTCCGGCACTCATCATCGGAATATTGAGTCGAATAGTGCTTGTAAGATTTGTTGAGAGATCAACTTGATTTGGGATTACCTCTGAATATGCTGGAACTAAAAGAACGTCATCAAATGTAATACCTTCTCCAATTATCTTTCCCATTGGTTTCTCCTCCTCGTTTTTATTCTGTTATTTGATATTTAAGTGATATACTACATAAAATAACAGGTGTTGTCAAGCCATTCTTTCATTTGATACACTTATTCGTATTTATTTATTTTACATTTTATTTATTAATTATTTTAATATATTGCAAATTTATCCATTATTGCAAAAAGCCCTGCATTTTCATGCAAGGCTTTTTATAATATTACATCATTCCCATTCCACCTGGTGCACCAGCTGGCATTGCAGGGGTTTCTTCTTTAATTGTAGAAACAACAGATTCTGTTGTAAGAAGAGTAGATGCAACGCTTGTAGCATTTTGAAGTGCAGATCTTGTAACCTTTGCTGGATCAAGAATTCCTGTTTGCACCATATCCACATATTCTTCTTTATAAGCATCAAATCCCATTCCTGGTTCTGATTCTCTTACCTTATTGATAATAACAGCGCCCTCTAATCCCGCATTTGTTGCAATGTGATATAGTGGAGCTTCTAATGCTTTTAATACTACTTTCGCTCCTGTCTTTTCATCACCTTCCAATGTTTCAATTAGTTTAGCAACCTCTTTTGAAGCATGGATATAAGCAGAACCACCACCTGCGATAATTCCTTCTTCGACTGCTGCCCTTGTAGCATTTAATGCATCTTCCATACGAAGCTTTGCTTCTTTCATTTCTGTTTCTGTCGCTGCACCTACACGGATTACAGCAACTCCGCCTGCTAATTTTGCAAGTCTTTCCTGTAATTTTTCTTTGTCAAATTCAGAAGTTGTTTCTTCAATACCTTTTTTAATTTGAGCAACTCTATCTTCGATTGCTTTCTTTTCTCCACAACCATCTACAATCACTGTATTTTCTTTCTGAACTTTTACAGATTTTGCACGTCCAAGTTGCTCTAATGATGCTTCTTTAAGATCCATTCCAAGTTCATCTGAAATCACTTGACCACCAGTTAATATTGCGATATCTTGAAGCATTTCTTTTCTACGATCGCCATATCCTGGTGCTTTTACTGCAACTACATTAAATGTTCCACGCAACTTATTAACAATCAATGTTGTAAGAGCTTCTCCTTCGATATCTTCTGCGATAATAAGAAGTCTTGCTCCTGATTGTACAATCTGTTCAAGGATTGGGAGAAGATCTTGAATATTAGAGATTTTTTTATCCGTAATAAGAATATATGGATCATCTAGAACTGCTTCCATCTTTTCAAGATCTGTAGCCATATACGCTGAGATATATCCACGATCAAATTGCATACCTTCTACAAGATCGAGTTCCGTCTGCATTGTTTTAGATTCTTCAATGGTAATTACTCCATCTTTGGAAACTTTTTCCATAGCATCTGCTACCATCTGACCTACTGCATCGTCTCCTGAAGAAACAGCGGCAACACGTGTAATCTGTTCTTTTCCTGTAACATTACTACTCATTTTTGCAATTGCTTCAACTGCTTTATCAGTAGCTTTCTTCATACCTTTACGAAGAACGATAGGATTTGCTCCAGCTTCTAGATTTTTTACTCCTTCGTGTACCATAGCCTGTGCAAGTACAGTTGCTGTTGTTGTACCATCTCCTGCAACATCATTTGTCTTTGCTGCAACTTCTTTAATGAGCTGTGCACCCATATTTTCAAAGCCATCTTCTAATTCAATTTCTTTTGCAATTGTAACACCATCATTTGTGATAAGAGGTGCTCCAAATGATTTATCTAAAACTACGTTTCTTCCTTTTGGTCCTAATGTAACACGAACAGTATCTGCTAGTTTATTTACACCTTTTTCCAATGCTGCTCTGGCTTCTGATCCATATTTAATTTCCTTTGCCATATCTATCCACTCCTCTTTCTTATTCTTCTACAATTGCTAAAATATCACTTTGTTTTACAATAATATATTCTTCATGATCTAACTCAACTTCTGTTCCAGAATATTTTGAGTAGATTACTTTGTCTCCTACTTTAACCTGCATTTTCACTTCTTTTCCATCTATGTTTCCACCTGGACCTACTGCAAGCACTTCAGCCTCTTGTGGTTTTTCTTTTGCCTGTCCCGGAAGAACGATTCCTGATTTTGTTGTCTCTTCTGCTTCAAACTGTTTTAATACAATTTTGTCACCCAATGGTACTAATTTCATT
>JARIEI010000182.1 GCA_029256845.1 Ruminococcus sp.
ATGAAGATCAAAGAGATTGCAATTATACTTCAAATTCCGAAAGACCAAAGAGCACTTTTAAAAAGTGCATTAGATGGATTGGTGGAAGAGGGGAAAATTTACGTCACTAAAAAAGGAAAATATGCAAAAGGAGAGGCAAAGCATCTAGTCGGTATGTTTCAAGCCAATGCAAGAGGGTTTGGTTTTGTAATACAAGAAGGCGTAGAGGAAGATGTTTTTATTTCCGAAGAAAATATCAATGGAGCGTTTCAGGGAGATCAAGTAGAGTTTATCATTACAAAAGAACCAGAAGGAAAACGAAAAGAAGGAAAAATTATAAAGATATTATCTCATGGAACAGAAAAATTAGTAGGAATTTATGAAAAATGTAAAAGTTTTGGATTTGTTAGACCAGATAATCAGAGAATTCTGAAAGATATTTACATCCCATCGGGAAAAGATAAAGGGGCAATGACAGGTCATAAAGTTGTAGTAGAACTTATATCTTACGGTGGAGAACATACAAAGCCAGAAGGAAAAGTTGTAGAAATATTAGGACATGTGAATGATCCTGGAACGGATATTCTTTCTATTGTAAAAGGGTATGATTTGCCTACAGAATTTTCACAGCGAATTTTAAATCAGGCAGAGAGGGTAGGAAAAGAAGTTACAGAAGCAGATAGAAAAGGAAGAATGGACCTTCGAAACATGCAGATGGTAACGATTGACGGAGAAGATGCGAAAGATCTTGATGATGCAGTTTCTCTTACGATGGAAGATGGATATTACCATCTTGGAGTGCACATTGCAGATGTTACGAATTATGTACAAGAGAAAAGCGCGATTGATCGAGAAGCTCTAGAGCGTGGTACAAGTGTTTACCTTGCGGATCGTGTGATTCCTATGCTACCACATAAATTGTGTAATGGAATCTGTTCTTTAAATGAAGGAGAAGTTCGACTGGCACTTAGTTGTATGATGAAGATTAATGCAAAAGGAGAAGTAGTAGATCATCAGATTGCAGAGACTGTCGTTGAGGTCACAAAGCGAATGAGCTACAAAGAGGTTCAGACAATTCTCGAGGAACAATCACTTCCGGAAGAACAAAGATATGTGAGCAAAACGTGTACCGACCTAGTTCCTATGATTTTGAAGATGGAAGAACTTTCCAAGATTCTTCGAAAAAAGCGTCAAGACAGAGGCGCAATTGATTTTGATTTTCCAGAGACAAAAGTAGTTCTTGATGAGAATGGAACACCAGTGGAATTAAAACCTTATGAAAGAAATGATGCCACAAAGTTGATCGAAGATTTTATGTTACTAGCAAATGAAACAGTAGCAGAAGAATATTTTTGGAGAGAACTTCCTTTCCTGTATCGTACCCATGAGCAACCAGATGAAGAAAAAATCAAACAATTAAGTATGTTTATTAATAATTTTGGATATCACATTCATATAGGAAACAGCGAAATACGTCCAAAAGAAGTGCAAAAACTTTTGGAAAAAGTAGAAGGAACAAAAGAAGAGGCGATGATCGCAAGATTAACTTTGCGTGCGATGAAACAGGCGAAGTATTCACCAGAAAATACAGGACATTTTGGGTTAGCTGCAAAATATTATACACATTTTACCTCTCCAATTCGAAGATATCCAGATCTTCAGATTCATAGAATTATTAAAGAGAACCTTAGAGGACGATTAAATGAAGATCGAATCGAACATTACAATCAAATTCTTACAGAGGTGGCAATTTCAGCAAGTGAACGGGAAAGACGAGCAGAAGAAGCAGAGCGAGAAACCATCAAATTGAAAAAGGCGGAATTCATGATTCAAAATATAGGACAGGAATTCGAAGGAGTCATTTCTGGAATTACAAAATGGGGAATTTATGTGGAACTTTCCAATACAGTTGAAGGTCTTGTACATGTAATGAATATGCAAGATGATCATTATGACTATATCGAATCTAGTTACGAAATGGTAGGAGAACATACGGGTAAGACATATCGATTGGGACAAAGAGTTATGGTCAAAGTTGCAGGAGTTGATAAGCAGCAGCGTACAATCGATTTTTTGCTTGTGTAAAATAGTTATTGGTAAAAAGAAAGGATATAAAATGGCAAAGACAGAAGGAAAATTGATTGCAAACAATAAAAAGGCTTTCCATGATTATTTTATATTAGAAAAATATGAGGCAGGAATTGTATTGCATGGAACGGAAGTAAAATCACTTCGCATGGGACAGTGTAGTATTAAAGAAGCGTTTATCCGCATTGAAAATGGTGAAATTTTTATTTATGGGATGCATATAAGTCCTTATGAAAAGGGAAATATCTTCAATAAAGATCCATTAAGAGTAAGGAAGTTATTACTTCATAAAAAAGAGATTCTTAAAATTTTTGGGAAGATGAAAGAAAAAGGAAATACGCTTGTCCCACTAAAAGTTTATTTTAGTGGAAGTCTTGTAAAGGTAGAAATTGGACTCGCAAAAGGAAAGAAATTGTATGACAAGCGAGACGATATTGCGAAAAAGGATCAGAAACGAGAAGCACAAAGAGATTTTAAAATTCGCAATTTTGGGTAAAAGTATAGAGGTTATAAAGGAAAAATGTAGATAACATACGAAATATCGTAAAACAGTGGGGAAAAAATGATGCAGACAGTGAAAGTGAAGAACATTGAAATTGGGAAAGGAATCCCTAAAATATGTGTATCAGTTCAAGGAAAAACAAAGAAAGAAATCGTAGAGCAGCTGAATAGGGTTTGTGAACTTCCCTGCGATCTTATCGAATGGAGAAGTGATTCTTTTGAAACAATTCAAAATGATCTAGAGGAAATTTTAGATCAGCTTCAAAAAATAGTAGGGGATAAGCCACTCATCTTTACGTACCGTACATTAAAAGAAGGGGGATTGGGAAAAGAAGGCGCAAATGGTTATAGGAAGCTCGCTGCTAGAGCAATAGATACAGGAAAGATTGATCTTTTAGATTTGGAATATTCTATGAACAAGACAGATATAAAAGCATTGATTCAACATGCACATAGATCGAATGTTAAGGTGATTATTTCAAGTCATAATTTTGAAAATACCCCAGAGGTGGACGATATGGTTGAGAATATGTGCCATATGCAGGAAACCGGTGCGGATCTTATAAAACAAGCGGTTATGCCACATTCAGAGGAAGACGTTTTGAAGGTATTGGTGGCTACAGATAAAATGAATCGCTTATATGCAAAAACACCTCTTATTACAATGTCGATGTCGGATGTAGGTGTGGTTAGTCGGTACTGTGGAGGAATTTTTGGTTCTTCGGTTACATTTGCATCCGGAGTACAGGCATCAGCACCAGGTCAGCCAAAGGTGGAGGAATTACAAAAAGTATTTCCACTTTTTTACAAAAGCATTTGACGCAACTTAGGGAGAACGGAAAGATCAAAAACAATTCCATCCATCCCTAATTCGATTCCAGTATTGATATTTTCTTGTTTGTCATCTAAAAAGAGACAGTCTTTAGGGATAAGTTGGAAGATGTCAAACAAATAACGGTAAATTGCATGGTTTGGTTTTCCGATCTTTAAGGGACCAGAAAATACGATACCATCAAATTCCTTTGTGATTTCAAAAAAAGAAGAATGTTCAGCGAAATAAGTGGATGCGTTTGATAAAATATAAAGAGCGTATCCACTTTCTTTTAGTTCATGGATCAAGGACCATGTTTGTGTAAGAGGAGACAGATGCTGATACCAAGTTTCTGCCAAAAGGTCGAGCTTTGAATGAAGGGAAGATGGAAGCTGTTGTTTTACATTTTCCATGTATTTTGAATAGTCGATCCTTCCACAGTCAAGAGAATCCCAATCATAGAACAAAGCTTCTTTCATTAGTTGAAATTCTTCAGGGGAAGAACAGTAATGTCCAAGAACTTCCCTATCATTAAATTTTGCAAGAACATTTCCAAAATCAAATATGATATTTTTATATTTTTTCATCATGACCATTCTCCTTAAACAAAGAAGGAGCTCAATATAGAGCTCCTTTTTCTTGAAGTGGACCTGGCGGGAGTCGAACCCGCGTCCAAAAACCTGTCCCATGTACTTCTACTATCATAGTTCGCTTTTTTTCATTCCCTCTGCCGTACGAGAACGAACACTCTTACGGGGTTAGTAGCTTCATATTACGCCTGACGGCTCAAAGCTTTGCCGACATCGTTTCCCGCATAATTGATGCCAGACTTCTAAAGTGCGGGTGCTCTAGAGCTGACATGCAGCAATTAGGCTGCAGCTAATTCGAAATTATCGTTAGCGTTTAATTTTAAGTTTGCGATTTGACGCATCTTCCTACGGATAGCTTCTCCATCTTCGAGATCCCTGTCGAAACCAGTACAAGCCCAAAGTGAAATCATCTTTATTGGCTGCATATATATTCTATATAAAAGAATCAGTAAAGTCAAGGGATTTTGAGTGCGGTATTTTGTGAAAATACTGGGAACTTTGTCCTTTTAGAAAAAAATCATGTTATAATTAATATACTATAATTCGAAGCGATTGGAGTGACAAAATGAAAGATTTTGTTAAGTTAGAAGGGATTACAAAAACATACAAAATGGGAGAAGTAAAGATTCACGCAGTAGATGGGATTGATTTTTCTATTAATAAAGGCGAGTTTGTTGTGATTGTTGGCCCAAGTGGTGCTGGGAAAACAACTGTACTCAATATTTTAGGAGGGATGGATACAGCAACAAGTGGAACAATTACAGTAGATGGGGCAGATATTACAAGGTATAGTGGAAAGCAACTAACAAGTTATCGAAGAGATGATATAGGATTTGTGTTTCAATTTTACAATTTAATGCCGAATCTTACAGCTCTTGAAAATGTAGAACTGGCTATGCAAATATGCAAAGATCATTTGGATGCAAAAGAAGTACTTATGGAGGTTGGACTAGGAGACAGACTTGATAATTTTCCAGCACAACTATCGGGTGGAGAACAGCAAAGAGTATCCATTGCACGTGCTTTGGCAAAAAGACCGAAATTATTACTATGTGATGAGCCGACAGGTGCATTGGATTATAATACCGGAAAATCGATATTAAAGTTGTTACAGGATATGTGTAGAGAAAGAGGAATGACGGTAATTGTCATTACCCATAATTCTGCGCTTGCACCTATGGCGGATCGGTTAATTAAAATTAAAAATGGAAAGGTTTCTGAAATAAAAATCAATGAAAACCCAGTTTCCATCGATTGTATTGAATGGTAGGGAATAATATGAAGAAAAAGACACTTAGAAAAGATTTTTTTATGGAAATAAAAAGAAGTCTAGGACGGTTTCTATCCATCTTTTTTATTGTGGCGATTGGAGTGGCATTTTTTTCTGGAATTCGCTCGTCAGAACCAGATATGCGTCTTTCAGGAGATGCATATTTTGATAAGCAACAATTAATGGATATAAAAGTGTTAAGTACACTAGGATTAACACAAAAAGATGTTCAAGAAGTACAAAAAATAAAAGAAATAGAAACGGTAGAAGGCGGTTATTCCATTGATGCTTTGTGCCAAGTATATGATAGCAAAAAAGTGGTTCACATCTGTTCTATTCTCCCAACCTTAAATGCTGTAAATGTCGAAGAGGGAAGAATGCCATCACAGGCAGGAGAATGTCTTATTGATGTAGAATTTATAAAAAGTAGTGGATATCGGATTGGGGATGAAATTACTTTTTCATCGGGAACAAGTGAAAGCATTACAGATCGCTTAAAACACCAGACCTACACCATCGTAGGAACGGCAAGTAGTCCGTGTTATATCTCATATGGAAGAGGAAGCAGTCTTATTGGGACTGGAAATGTAAGTGGATTTATTTGTGTGCCTGAAGAAGAATTTAATATGGATGTTTATACAGAACTCTATGCAACAGTAAAAGGTGCAAAGGAAGAAATAGCGTTTACAAATGCTTACAGTAAAAAAGTAAAAAAAGCGGAGAAAGCAATTGAAAAAATAAAAACTGCACGAGAGAAAGAGCGATATGATGCAGTTGTAAAAGATGCACAAAATCAACTTCAAAAAGCGAAAGAGGAATTTGAACGAGGAAAAAAAGAAGCTCAAGTGCAGATAGAAGCAGCAAATACACAGTTGAATTCTGGAAAAACTGAACTTGAAAATGCAAAAAATCGGATTGCGTCGGGGTATCAAGAAATTGACGAAGGAAGTAGCAATTTGGATACACAGCAAGAGGAATTGAATCGACAATATATGGAAGTTGTTGCAAGAAGTGCACAAGTAGAGGAAAAAGAAAATCAACTTGCACAGGCAAAAGAGTTGTGGGCGCTTTTTGAAGATAGTGATAAAATTGAGGAATCAATTAAAGTTGAGATTCGAAATAAAATAGCAGAAGCGCAAGCACAATTAGAGGATGCAAGAAGCCAATTGGATGCCGCAAAAGCTCAACTAGATTATGGACAGCAGCAAATTACACAAGGAAGAGAACAAACAAAACAAGCGGAAAAGAATCTAGAAAAGGCGGAACAATTGATTCCTTCTAAAGAACAAGAATTGAATTCGGCACAACAGCAATTTGAGAATTCGAAAAAAGAAGCAGAAGAGAAGATTTTAGAAGGGGAGAAGAAAATAAAAGCAGCGGAAGAAGATGTTAGTAAGATCGAACATGCCAAATGGTATATCCAAAATAGAGAGGATTTACCAGACTACAAAGGGTATGGTGAGAATGCGGATCGTATGAAAGCAATTGGAAGAGTCTTTCCGGTTTTATTTTTCCTAGTTGCAGCACTTATAAGTCTTACAACAATGACAAGAATGGTGGAAGAACAAAGAGTGCAAATTGGAACATTAAAGGCACTAGGGTATTCGAAAGTTGCTATAGCAATGAAATATGTCGGCTATGCGTTTATTGCAACAATTGGTGGAAGTGTGGTAGGAATCCTAATTGGAGAAAAAATTTTACCGTACATTATTATTGTTTCTTATGGAATTATGTATCAACATATGCATGTTGTCCTGACACCATATCATGCATATTACGGATTTATGGCTGCTGTTGTTGCACTTGGGTGTACATTACTTGCGACTGGTTTCTCATGTTATAAGGAAATGAAACAACAACCAGCAGAGCTAATGCGTCCACCAGCACCTAAACAAGGAAAACGGGTGTTTATGGAAAAAATTCCATTTATTTGGAAACGACTTAGTTTTATATGGAAAGCTACCGTGCGAAATTTGATTCGTTATAAAAAAAGATTTTTTATGACCATTATAGGAATCGGTGGATGTATGGCACTTCTTCTTGTTGGATTTGGACTGCGAGATTCTATTGTAGACATAGCTGATTTACAATTTTCAAAGATTCAGACGTTTGATGCTACAGTTATTTTGAGTAAAGATGCAACAAAACTGGATAAAGAGAATACATATGATGCATTAAAGAAGGATCAAAGAGTGGAAGATACGACACTTGGCCTACTTCAAAGTGTTGAAATTGTAAATGGAGACACCAAAAAAGACGTATATTTAACAGTTCCAAATAATATTGACGCATTTCAAAGATTTGTGTCCTTTCAAAATCGAACTTCAAAGGAAACCTATCATTTAGATGAAAAAGGGGTTATTCTTACGGAGAAGATGGCAAAAATGTTGGGGGTGAAAAAGGGCGATAATATTGTGATTAAGGATGATATACGAGGAGAACTTTCGCTGAAAATTTCAGAAATATGTGAAAATTATGTTGGTCATTATCTTTATATGTCTCCCAAATTGTATGAAAAGACATACGGAAATTTACCAGAGTATAATGCGGTTTATTATACGATGAAAATGGAAGATAAAGATCAACTAGAATCAGTTGGCGAAGCAGTGATGCAGACAAAAGGCGCCCTTAGTATAAATTATACAAAAGAATTAAAAACAACATTAGATAAGATGCTTGGAAGTTTGAACGTAGTTTTGGTTGTACTGGTAGTATCAGCAGGAATGTTGGCATTTGTCGTATTATATAACTTAAATAATATTAATATTACAGAACGTCAAAGAGAGTTGGCAACGTTGAAAGTATTGGGATTTTACAATAAGGAAGTATCTTCTTATGTATATCGAGAAAATATGATTTTATCGATATTAGGAACAATATTAGGTATGATACTTGGAAGATTGCTACATAGGTTTGTAATTGTCACAGTTGAAGTTGAGGCGGCAATGTTTGGACGAAATATCAATTTTAGTAGTTTTGTATATAGCTTTTTGATTACCATTGGATTTTCATTTCTTGTAAATGGGGTTATGTATTTTAAATTGAAGAAGATTGATATGGTTGAGTCATTAAAAAGTGTTGAATGATTAGGAGAGAAGAAAATGGAAAAAATCAAGATTTTAGTAGTAGATGACGAAGTAAGAATGCGGAAACTTGTGAAAGATTTCCTTACAAAACAAGGATATATGGTGATTGAAGCAGGAGATGGGATAGAAGCAATGGATCTTTTTTATCGGGAAAAAGAAATTGCTCTAGTCATTTTAGACGTTATGATGCCAAAGATGGATGGTTGGGAAGTTTTGCGAGAAATTAGAGAACATGCAGATACGCCAGTGATTATGTTAACAGCACGAGGAGAAGAAAAGGATGAGTTACTTGGGTTTGAACTTGGAGTAGATGAATATATATCGAAACCATTTAGTCCCAAAATCTTGGTGGCAAGGGTAGAAGCAATTTTAAGAAGAACACAAGACAATGAGACAGAAAGTACAATAAGTGCAGGTGGAATTGTAATTGATAAATCTGCACACATTGTTAAAATTGATGACCAGATTATAGAACTTAGTTTTAAAGAGTTTGAACTTTTGACGTATTTTGTAGAAAATCAAGGGATTGCACTGTCTAGAGAGAAAATTTTAAATAATGTGTGGAACTATGATTATTTTGGAGATGCGAGAACCATTGATACCCATGTAAAGAAATTAAGGAGTAAATTAGGCGCCAAAGGAGAACTGATTAAAACCATTTGGGGCATGGGATACAAGTTTGAGGTACAGCCATGAAAAAGTCGATCACGCAGCAGATGATTGTTGTTTTTGTTGGATTACTTGCGTTCATATTCGCACTTGTACTTGGAATTAATACGGGATTTCTAGAACGTTTTTACATTATGCACAAACAAAGAGATTTGGTTACGCTTCATCAAACGTTAAAAGCGGCTGTGGATGAGGAACAGGAAGAACAAAAGAAAATTGAGCGTAAGATTAGTAATCTTACCGAAAAAGAAAATATATCCTTGCTTGTCATTGGAAGAGATGGAAAATTGTCTACAGTTGTTGATGATAGCATTAAGTATCAATCATTGTATTTTCAGTTGCTTTCCTATGTGCTTGAGAATAATCAAGAAAATCGAAAAGTGTTGAAGGTCACAGAGGATTATGTTATTTATCAAACAGAGAAGAAGGATCAAACAAGTCAACCAGAATATCTTACAATGATGGGAGAACTTCCAGATTGTTCTAAATTTGTCATGCGAACGCCAATTGATTCAATCAGGGAAAATGCAGGGCTTGCAAATACATTTTTAATTTATATTGGCTTATTGGCAAGTGTACTAGGTGGAATTCTTGTATGGATATTTGCACGTAGGATTTCGGATCCGATTAAAGAACTTGCACAGTTGTCTAAACGAATGGCAAAACTTGATTTTGATGCCAGATATACAAGCGGTGGTGAAAATGAAATTGGTGTCTTGGGAAATAATTTTAATCTTATGTCAGAGCGCCTAGAGAAGACAATTTCGGAATTAAAATCTGCGAATAACCAACTTCAAGAAGATATTGAAGAAAAAGAAAAAGTAGAAAAAATGAGAAATGAATTTCTTGGAAATGTTTCTCATGAACTAAAAACACCAATCGCTTTAATTCAGGGCTATGCAGAAGGACTAAAAGAAGGAATCATTGAAGATGCAGAAAGTAGAGAATACTATTGTGATGTCATTATAGATGAGGCAGCCAAAATGAATAAGATGGTGAAAAATCTATTGATTTTGAACCAACTGGAGTTTGGAGATGAAATGCAAGAATACGAAAGATTTGATTTAATTGGACTAATAAAGGGAGTGCTTTCTAGTTGTGAGTTGTTGTTCCAACAAGCGGAAGCAAAAGTTGATTTTATAGCGGATGAATCCGTTTGTGTATGGGCAGATGAATTTAAAACAGAACAGGTTCTTCGAAACTATATCACAAATGCAATTCACCATGTGGATAATGAAAAACGAATTGAGGTTCGAGTGATACAAGATGGAGAAGTAGTTAGAGTTTCTGTATTTAATAGTGGAAAACAGATTCCAGAAGACGATTTACCAAAAATATGGGATAAATTCTATAAAGTAGATAAAGCGCATACAAGAATGTATGGTGGAAACGGAATCGGTTTATCGATCGTGAAAGCAATCATGGAGTCTTTCCATAGAGATTATGGGGTTAAAAATTTTGACAATGGTGTCCAATTTTGGTTTGAGCTAGATGCATGTGTGGCAAATGAAGAGTGTCAAAGAAAAGAACAAAAGAAATAAGAGGAGTAAAAGGATGAGTGGAATTAGTGGCGAGTGGTATGAGGCGTTAAAAGATGAGTTTAAAAAAAGTTATTATCGGCAGCTATTTGATACTGTAAATGAGGAATATAAAACAAATACGGTATTTCCGCCGGCAGAGGATTTATTTAATGCATTTCATTATACACCTCTTAGTCAAGTAAAGGTGGTGATTCTAGGACAGGATCCCTATCACAATTATGGACAGGCACATGGATTATGTTTTTCGGTAAAAAAAGGTGTGGATGTCCCACCATCTTTAGTGAATATTTATAAAGAATTGCAAGATGACCTAGGGTGTACGATCCCCACCCATGGCTGTCTTACAAAATGGGCAAAACAAGGGGTGTTGATGTTAAATACTGTGCTTACTGTCCGTGCCCATCAGGCAAATTCTCACAAAGGAATCGGATGGGAAGAGTTTACAGATGCAACAATACAGGTGCTAAACGGACAAAATCGACCAATCGTATTTATTTTGTGGGGATCTAATGCTAGAAGCAAAAAACGGATGTTAAATAACCCACAACATTTGATTTTAGAAGCACCACATCCAAGCCCATTGTCTTCTTATCGGGGATTTTTTGGAAGTAAACCATTTAGTAAGACCAATCAATTTTTAAAAGA
>JARIEI010000126.1 GCA_029256845.1 Ruminococcus sp.
ATGGAAAGACATATGTTTTGTATGGCTGAAATGGAAGATGGTTCTTATAAGATGCAAAAGAAATGTAAGGAGTGTAGAGAAAAGTTAGAACGAGAAAAATTAGAACGACAAAGAAGAGGAGAAGAGAAAAATGAAAGTATATAATACAATGTCAAAACGAAAAGAAGAATTTGTTCCATTAGAAGAAGGAAAGGTAAAAATGTATGTTTGCGGTCCGACTGTATATAACTATATTCATATTGGAAATGCACGTCCAATGATCGTATTTGATACAGTAAGACGCTATTTTGAATACAAAGGCTATGAAGTGAATTTTGTATCAAACTTTACGGATGTTGACGATAAGATTATTAAAAAATCAATTGAAGAAGGAATTTCAGCACAAGAAGTCTCACAAAGATATATTGCAGAATGTATCAAAGACATGAATGCTATGAATATTAAACCAGCAACAAAGAATCCGCTGGCAACGGAAGAAATCTGTGGTATGGTTGAAATGATTCAGTCTTTGATAGACAAAGGGTATGCATATGAGAAAAATGGCACGGTATATTTTCGAACAAGAACGTTCAAGGAATATGGAAAACTCTCTCATAAAAATTTAGATGATCTTCAGTCTGGTGGTCGTTCTCTTCTTGTAAGCGGAGCAGATGAAAAAGAAGATTCCCTAGATTTTGTACTTTGGAAACCAAAAAAAGAAGGAGAACCAGCTTGGGAATCTCCATGGAGTGATGGACGTCCAGGATGGCACATCGAGTGTTCTGTGATGTCAAAGAAGTATTTGGGAGAACAGATTGATATTCATGCAGGCGGAGAAGATCTTATTTTCCCACATCATGAAAATGAAATCGCACAAAGTGAGGCGGCAAATGGAAAAGAGTTTGCGAAATACTGGCTTCACAATGGTTTCTTAAATATTGATAATCGTAAAATGTCAAAATCTCTTGGAAATTTCTTTACTGTAAGAGAAATTAGTGAAAAATATGATCTTCAAGTGTTACGTTTCTTTATGTTAAGTGCGCATTATAGAAGTCCTCTTAACTTCAGTGCAGATCTTATGCAGGCGGCGGGAACAGGATTGGATCGTATTCTTACGGCAGCAAAGAATTTGAAGTTCCTTTTGTCCAATGTAAATAAAGAAGAGATGACAGAGGAAGAGCAGGAACTCTTTGCAAAAACAAATGTGTACGTAGAAGCGTTTGAACATGCAATGGATGATGATTTCAATACAGCGGATGCTATTTCAGCCATTTTTGATCTTGTGAAATATGCGAACACAACAGCCAATGGAGAATCCTCTAAAGAGTACCTCAACAACGTCTACGGACTTCTCGTGAAACTTGCAGATGTTCTTGGTATTATGATTGATAGAGAAGAAGAAATATTAGATGAAGACATTGAAACGTTGATTGAAGAACGTCAAGCGGCAAGAAAAGCAAGAGATTTTAAAAGGGCAGATGAAATAAGAGATGAGTTACTTCAGAAAGGAATTGTTTTAGAAGATACGCGTGAAGGTGTAAAATGGAAAAGAGCATAAATTTTGAATTTCAAGATTATATTAATGAAATGCTAGGACTAGAAAAAGTGAATCCAGAGACATATTCACCTTTGGTCCTTGCGTATATAGGGGATTGCGTTTATGATTTGATCATTAAAAGCATGGTGATCAATAAAGGAAATAAACAAGTTCAGAAGTTACATTTAGAAACAAGTCATTATGTACAAGCGTCAGCTCAGTCTTGTATGATGCGCGCAATGCAGGAGCATCTTACAGAAAAAGAGCATCAGATTTACAAACGAGGTAGAAATGCTAAGTCTGTGTCACCTGCAAAAAACCAGTCGATTACAGATTACCGTAGAGCAACAGGGTTTGAGGCATTGATTGGATACTTGTATTTAAACAAAGAATATGCGCGAATTTTAGAGTTGGTGAAAATTGGACTTGGAAATCTTTTGGAAGAAGGAGAATAGTATGCAAGAAAGAGAAAGAAAAGAGAACTTAAATCAAGAACATACGTTGTTGATCGAAGGGAGAAACGCTGTTCTTGAAGCCTTTCGTTCGGGAAAACCAATCGATAAATTGTTTGTCCTTGATGGGTGCCAGGATGGTCCTATACGAACCATTGTAAGGGAAGCAAAGAAACATGATACCATTATAAATTTTGTTGGAAAAGAAAGATTAACACAGCTGACAGAGACAGGAAAACATCAGGGAGTTATTGCATATGCCGCTGCATATGAGTATTCTTCTATTGACGCGATGTTTGAATTAGCAAAGGAAAAAGGGGAAGATCCATTTATTATATTGTTAGACAACATTGAAGATCCTCATAATTTAGGGGCAATTATCCGTACCGCAAATCTTGCAGGAGCACATGGGGTAATTATTCCAAAAAGAAGAGCAGTAGGACTTACCGCAACGGTTGCGAAAACATCCGCAGGGGCATTAAATTATACGCCGGTTGCGAAAGTAACAAATATGGCTAAGACAATGGAAGATTTAAAAGAGAGAGGACTTTGGTTTGTATGCGCCGACATGGGCGGAGAATCTATGTATCGCCTGAATCTTACAGGACCAATCGGTTTAGTGATTGGAAATGAAGGAGAAGGGGTAGGGCGTCTTGTAAAAGAGAAGTGCGATTTTATCGCGAGCATACCGATGAAAGGTGAGATTGATTCTTTAAATGCGTCTGTTGCAGCAGGTGTGTTGGCTTACGAGATTGTCCGTCAACGAATGAAATAAGGAAATGATAAAATGAAAGCATATAATACAATCGCGGATGAACGATTGATCGAGGCGTTGCGAGACGGAGAATCTGATATTATGGATTTTTTGTTGGAAAAATATAAACCGATGGTAAGAAAAAAAGCAAGAGCAATGTATCTTATAGGTGGAGAAAATGATGACCTTATTCAAGAGGGAATGATCGGTCTTATGAAGGCAGTCAGAGATTATTCCCTGACAGAAAAATCCTCCTTTGCAAGTTTTGCGGAATTGTGCGTTTCCCGTCAGATGTATTCTGCCATTGAAGCATCAAAGCGGAAAAAACACATTCCTTTGAATTCTTATGTGTCATTGTATGATGAAAGACATGGTGTGGATGAAGAAAAAACAGTACCATTGATTGATACGATTCAATCTGAGGTGGAAACAGATCCAGTAACAATTTACTTTGGAAAAGAATTTACAGAAGCGTTTTCTGAGAAATTAAAGGATCGGTTAAGTGCATTGGAAAATCATGTGTTGTATTTGCATCTCCTAGGAACAGATTATAGGAAGATTGCAGATATTTTAGAAAAAAGTCCAAAAACAATTGATAATACATTGCAAAGGATTCGGAAAAAAGCAGAAAAATTGTTGCAACAATTAAGCGAGCGGGAGGAAATATGAAATTTGTAATACAACGAGCGAATAAAGCAAGTGTTTCAGTGGAGGAAGAAGTTTTAGGACAGACTGAAAAAGGGTTTATGGTTTTGATAGGAATTTCAGATCAAGATACGAAAGAAATCGCAGATAAAATGGTCAAAAAGATGACTGGACTTCGTATTTTTGAAGATGAAGATGGAAAAACCAATCTTTCTCTGGGAGATGTAGGAGGAAGCCTTTTATTAATCTCACAGTTTACACTTTACGCAAACTGTAAAAAAGGATATCGTCCAAGTTTTATTGAAGCAGGAAAACCACAGATGGCGGAAGAACTTTACGAATATATTATTGAGAAAAGCAAAGAATATGTTCCGGATGTTCAAAGAGGAAAATTTGGAGCAGACATGAAGGTTAGTCTCGTAAATGATGGGCCGTTTACGATTGTTTTAGATTCAGAACAGTTGTAAATGTGTTGACAAAACAGGGTAAGATAGTGTATATTAAATACGTTATGTGATTAATATACATGCGCTGCCATGGCTCAGTAGGTAGAGCGTCGCCTTGGTAAGGCGGAGGTCGGCGGTTCAAGTCCGCTTGGCAGCTTATTTTCCCATGACTCGTTTGTTAGACGGGTTGTGGGATTTTTTGTTTACAACCACAAATTTAAGGGAAAACAGATAGGAGGAAATGCAAATGCCATCTTTTTTAAAAGATATTTCAAAATTTTACGGAAATGGTCAGCGAAATCAAAAAGGAGAATCTTTAGAAGCGTTTCTTGAAGCATACGATCCATATAAATATAAGACACCCAGTTGTACGACAGATGCGGTTGTATTTTCTTATGAAAAAGAACAAAGGATTAGAATAGAAGATTTTAAAATCTTACTTGTAAAAAGAAGCAATCATCCAAGTATTGGATATTGGGCATTGCCAGGTGGGTTTGTAAATCTGGAAGAAAACCTTGAGGATGCAGCAAGAAGAGAGTTAGAAGAGGAGACAGGGGTTCAAGATTTACCAATGGAACAATTTGCAGTTTACGGAGATTTTGATCGTGATCCTAGAACAAGAATTATTACAACGGCATATATGGCAATTGTAAAACGAGAAGAAGTAAAAGTACAAGCTGGCGATGATGCGGCAGATGCGGCCTGGTTTCAAATTTCTATTGATTTAATATCGAAAGTGGTAAAAGATCAAAGAATAGAAGAAGAATACGAGCTTCATGTTTCTAATTTCGATATGGGTGTAGATACGAAAGCTAAAATATTACGTACAACTACAGAAGGAATGATTCGGGAAGAGAAATTTAGAGTGTTAGATACCGGTAAGATCGCATGTGATCATGGTGCAATTATTACACAAGCAATCTTATTGTTAAAGAGTAGGATGTAATCAAAAAAGAATGATACCCAAAATGGTACCATTCTTTTTTTGTGAAAATCATACAATTTAAAGAGTTTTCTCTTTTTTTCGACTTGTAACAAACAAGACCATTGCAAGAAAGAGTAGGGCAATACCCATCCAAATAAAAAAGACAAAACCTCTATCTTTAAACATATCGTAGTATCCTTTTAAGTATACAATGACAACAATCCATGGAAGAACATTTGTCATATAAAAACGAAGTCTTTGCGGGAATTTAAGTCCTTCCCCACTATTGGCTTCATGGATAAAATTCTTCCATCCCCATCCGTTTTTATGTGTGCAAAATAGAAGATAAACAACAGAGCCAAGAGGAAGAATGTTACTTGACACAAGAAAATCCTCTAGATCCATAATATTTGTTCCAGCTCCAAGGGGTTGAAATCCTGACCAAAGGTTAAAGCCTAAAATACAAGGAATACTCAATACAATAATTAACAAAATATTGATGCCAACCGATTTCTTTCGACTAAAATGGAAAAGATCCATTCCAAAAGAAACAAGGTTTTCAAATACACCAACAATGGTGGATAAAGCAGCAAAAAACAAGAATAAAAAGAATAAAGAGCCCCATATTCGGCCACCAGACATTTGTGAAAAAATATTTGGCAATGTAATAAATACAAGAGGTGGTCCGGCTGTAGTTTCTACATGGAAAGAAAAACAAGCAGGAATTACAATGAGACCAGCAACAAATGCTACAAAGGTGTCTAAGATTACGATATTCAAAGATTCTCCGGCAAGAGAACGGGATTTATCAAGATAGCTGCCGAAAATAGCCATGCCTCCCATACCGATACTCAAAGTGAAAAAAGCCTGGCTCATAGCGCCAAAAATTACGTTTCCGATTCCATTTTCAAGCATTTTATGAAAATCAGGGATCAGATAAAAGCGAAGCCCTTCTTTTGCACCAGGTAACGTAATAGAGTGAATGGCAAGAACAAGCATAATACAAAGGAGTGCGATCATAGTTACTTTCATGATTTTTTCGACTCCTTTTTGAAGTCCAATACAGCAAATTCCAAAAGCAAGTAAAATTACAAGTGTAGTCCATAAAACGAGTGTTCCTGGTGAGGAAAGCATAGAAGTAAATTTAGATTCCACTTGAGAAGGAGTCACATTTGTAAACTCTCCATTAATCATCCGATAGCAGTAATAAAGCATCCATCCACCTACCATGGAATAAAACATTACAAGAAGGTAATTTCCTGCAATTGCAATCCAGCGCATATAATGCCAGCGACTTCCTTTCGGCTCTAATTGATTGTATGAAGTAGCAATGCTTTTCTGACTGGCACGGCCAACGCTGAATTCACAGACAATGATCGGCAATCCGATGATTACGAGAAAAACCAGATAGATCAGAATAAAGGCAGCTCCTCCAAATTTTCCTGTCATGTATGGAAACTTCCACACATTTCCCAATCCAATGGCACAACCCGCTGAGACAAGGATAAATCCAAGACGGGAAGCAAATTGTTCACGTTTCATAAAAACCTCCTAAATATTCTGATTGCAGAATTAATTCTTTTCCGCTTTAAACCACTACAGTATAACATACTTTTCACAAAAAGCAAATAAATTTTTTCCAGTCCTTGAGAAACCACGAAATTTATGGTAATATTAGGAACATGATGTAAGAAAAAGGGAACTTTGAGGAGGAAACTATGGCAAACGAGACAGTTTCAAAGAATTTTATTGAACAGGAAATAGATAAAGACCTTGCAGAAGGCGTATACGATCATGTATGTACAAGATTTCCACCAGAGCCAAATGGCTATTTGCATATTGGACATGCGAAATCTATACTTTTAAATTATGGACTTGCACAAAAATATAATGGTACATTCCATATGCGTTTTGATGACACCAACCCGACAAAGGAGAAGGTTGAATTTGTAGATTCTATTAAAGAAGATATCAAATGGCTTGGTGCAGACTGGAAAGATCATCTTTATTTTGCATCAGACTATTTTGAGCAGATGTATGAGTATGCAGTGAAGCTAATCAAAAAAGGAAAAGCATATGTATGTGATCTTAGCGCAGATGAGATCCGTGAATACAGAGGAACACTTACAGAGCCTGGAAAAGACAGTCCATACAGAAATCGTTCTGTGGAAGAGAACCTGGAACTGTTTCAAAATATGCGTGATGGAAAATATCAGGATGGAGAGAAAGTGCTTCGTGCAAAAATTGATATGGCTTCCCCAAATATTAATATGCGAGATCCAATCATTTATCGTGTTGCACGTATGACACATCATAATACAGGAGATAAGTGGTGTGTATATCCAATGTACGATTTTGCACATCCACTAGAAGATGCCATTGAAGGAATTACACATTCGATTTGTACTTTGGAATTTGAAGATCATAGACCACTTTATGATTGGGTGGTAAGAGAATGTGAGTTCGAAAATCCACCAAGACAGATTGAGTTTTCAAAATTGTATTTAACGAATGTTGTTACTGGAAAGCGATACATTAAAAAGTTAGTTGAAGATGGAATAGTAGACGGATGGGATGATCCACGACTTGTTTCTATTGCGGCTCTTCGTAGAAGAGGCTTTACTCCAGAATCTATTAAGATGTTTATTGAAATGTGCGGAGTATCCAAAAGCCAGAGTTCTGTAGATTACGCAATGCTTGAGTACTGCATTCGAGAAGATTTAAAGATGAAAAAGCCTCGTATGATGGCAATTTTAGATCCAATCAAGCTTGTGATCGATAATTATCCTGAAGGACAAGTGGAATATTTAGATGTTGCAAATAATCTTGAAAACGAAGAACTCGGAAGTAGAAAAGTTCCATTTTGTAGAGAACTTTATATTGAACGTGATGATTTTATGGAAGAGCCACCTAAGAAATATTTCCGTTTGTTCCCTGGAAATGAAGTACGTTTGATGCATGCTTACTTTGTGAAATGTGAGAGCTTTGTGAAAGATGAAACGGGCAAGGTTATAGAAGTGCACTGTACGTATGACCCAGAGACAAAGTGTGGAAGCGGATTTACAGGAAGAAAAGTAAAAGGAACCATTCATTGGGTACCAGCTCCATATGCACAGAAAGCAGAAGTAAGACTTTATGAGAACCTTGTTGATGAAGAAAAAGGGGTATACAATAAAGAAGATGGATCTTTGAATTTGAATCCAAATTCTCTTACAATTTTAAAAGAATGCTATGTGGAACCAAGTTTCGCAGATGCAGAAGCATATGATAGCTTCCAATTTGTAAGAAATGGATATTTTTGTATTGATGCAAAAGACTCAGCGCCAGATGCACTTGTCTTTAATCGCATTGTTTCATTAAAAAGTTCATTTAAACTTCCAAAATAAATCATAACAGAGTAACAAGGCAGTTCTTCTTTGCTAGAAGAACTGCCTTTTAATCATACAAAATATAGGAAATAGGAGAAGTAAAAGTGAATGAAATAACAATTAGCTTACATACAGAATCCAAAATTCCATTGTACGAACAAATTTATGAATATATAAAAAAGGATATTCAATCTAGAAAGATTTTAAGTGGGGAGAAATTACCATCGACAAGAGCATTGGCAAAACATTTAGAAATTAGCCGTAGTACAGTAGAACTGGCATATGAGCAGCTTTTATCAGAAGGATATGTGGAGGCAAAACCATGCAAAGGATATTACGTGTCTGTATTAGATGGTCTGTATCAGATGAAGATCCTTCCCAAAAGCAAAGAACAGACGATTAGAAAGAAAGAACAGATACGATATGATTTTACACCAAACGGAGTGGATTTAAAAAGCTTTCCGTATCGTATTTGGAGAAAGCTATCCAAGGAATGTCTGTTAGATGATCGAGCAGAGGTGTTTCGATTGGGACATCCCCAGGGAGAATACGAACTGCGAAGAGCGATTTGCAACTATATTCATCAAGCGAGAGGAGTGAATTGCAGACCCGAACAAATCATAGTTGGGGCTGGAAATGATTATCTTTTAATGTTACTTTCAACCGTATTGGGGCAAAATCACAAAGTTGCACTCGAAAATCCAAGTTATAAGCAAGCATACCGGCTATTTAGAAATTTATCCTATGATGTGTGTACCATTGATGTGGATGCCAAGGGAATGGATATTCAAAAATTAACAGAGTCAAAAGCCAATATTGCATTCGTGATGCCTTCACACCAATATCCGTTAGGAATTGTTATGCCAGTGCAACGTAGAATGAGTTTGCTGTCTTGGGCAAATGAACAAGAAGGACGCTACATCATTGAAGATGATTACGATAGTGAATTTCGTTATAAGGGGAAACCAATTCCAGCGCTGCAAGGGTATGATCATAACGATAAAGTGATTTACATGGGAACTTTTTCAAAATCCATTGCACCTTCGATACGAATGAGTTATATGGTATTGCCAGAAGTCTTATTAAAAAAATATAAAGAAAGAAGTGGGTTTTTAAGTTCTACAGTTTCTAAAGTGGACCAAATGATTTTGCAAAAATTTATTGAAGAGGGGTATTATGAACGGCATTTGAATAAGACACGTGCACTTTACAAAAGTAGGCACGATACGTTGCTTGGATGCTTAAAAACAATGCAAGATCGATGTAACATTTTTGGAGAAAATGCAGGCGTGCATTTGCTTTTAGACTTCGGTGAAAATTTTACGGAAAAAGAACTGATTCAAAGAGCCGAAAAACAAGGAATCAAGGTCTACGGGCTTTCAGAATATTATACAAAAGAAATGAATTTGAAAAGAGGGATTATTCTTTTAGGATATGCAAACATGACAGAAGAAAGTATCAAAAAAGCAGTTTATCTTCTTGATCAGGTGTGGAAATAAAAACTGTGGAAAGAGAGGTTCGATATGATAGCGGAAAAAATGAAAGATATGGTGAAAAATAGTTCTGCCATCCGTGCGATGTTTGAAGAAGGAACGAAAATGGCAAGTTTGTATGGAAAGGATCAGGTTTACGATTTTAGCTTGGGGAACCCAAATGTTCCAGCACCAGAGTCTGTAAAAAACATCATTCTTGACCTTGTGTCAAAAGAAGATCCAAAAGACTTACACGGATATACCAATAGTAATAGTGGTTATAAAGAAGTTCGAGACACCATTGCTCATTCCTTGAATGGAAGATTTGGGACTTCATTTTTAGGAAAGAATATTATTATGACCGTCGGGGCAGCAGGGGGGTTAAATGTTATTCTAAAAACATTATTAGATCCTCTTGACGAGGTGATTGTGTTCTGTCCATATTTTGGAGAATACCGTTCTTATGTTAGTAATTTTGATGGCGTATTAGTGGAAATAAGTGCAGACACAAAGACCTTTCTACCAAACATAGCAGAATTCGAGAAAAAAATCACAGCGAAAACAAAGGCGATTATTTTAAATACACCAAATAATCCGTCTGGCGTGGTCTATCCAGAACATGTGATTCGTAAAATCTCGGAAATTTTAGTATGCAAACAGAAAGAATTTGGAACGGAGATTTATTTGATTTCAGATGAACCATATAGAGAGATTGTTTATGATGGGGTAGAAGTGCCATATCTCACAAAATATTATGATAATACAATTGTCGTATATTCTTATAGCAAGTCTTTATCCTTGCCAGGGGAGAGAATCGGATACCTTGTAATTCCAGATGAAGTTTCACAAAGTGATCTTGTATTAGCAGCGGCAAATGTAGCGAACCGTATCCTTGGATTTGTAAATGCACCAACTTTATTGCAAAAAGTTGTGGCAAGGTGTATAGAGGAACAAACAGATGTTGCGTATTATGATAGAAATAGAAATACCCTTTATGAAGGACTAACAAAATTAGGATTTGAGTGCGTAAAACCAGAAGGAGCATTTTATCTTTTTATGAAATCTCCCATATCAGATGAAAAAGTTTTTTGCGAACAGGCTAAAAAATATCATATACTAATGGTACCAGGAACTTCCTTTTCTTGTTCTGGTTATGTACGTTTGGCGTACTGTGTATCCTACGAGACGATCGTAAGATCATTGCCTGAATTTAAAAAGTTGGCACAAGAATATTTCAGAAAATAAAAATAAAATAAAAAAATACTTGAAAATTATATTAGAATATGGTAAACATATATATAATATTTAAAAGAAAGGAAGCAGGATATGAAAAACTTATTTGTTACAGCAGCATATTACTTTTATTACTTTTTCTTTATTAGCTTTAAAGGAAGAGTTGGTTTTGCTGTACAAAAAAGTTTTGGATAATGCTTTTGGAAGATCATTAATAGACAAAGCGTATTTTAAAAGACTACACAGCTAACCAGCGGTGTAGTCTTTTTTGGTATATAGAATCATTCAAAGCAAAAGAACTTATATCCTAGGAGGGAATGTTATGATTACAGTTTTAAAAAGAGGTACTACAAAGGAAGAACGCGATCAATTGATCCACTGGTTTGAAGAACAAGGAGTAAAGGTTCATGTTTCTGTTGGAGAATTTCAGACGATATTGGGGTTGATCGGAGACACGTCCAGAATTGATATGGAGATGTTGGAATTACTTGATATCGTAGAAAAAGTCGCTAGAATTACAGAGCCATTTAAAAGTGCAAATCGTAAATTCCATCCAGAAGATACCAAACTAAAAATTGGGAATACCGCTTGTGGTGCAGGATCGTTTGCAGTTATTGCAGGTCCATGTTCGGTGGAAAATAAAGAGCAAATCGAAGAAGTAGCGAAGCGAGTGAAAGCAGCAGGTGCAACCATGCTTCGAGGGGGTGCTTTTAAGCCAAGAACTTCCCCTTATGATTTTCAAGGAATGAAAGCGGAGGGGATTGAACTTCTTCTAGAAGCGAAAAAAGCAACAGGTCTTCCAATTGTTACAGAAATCATGAATGCAAATCATCTTCCGTTATTTGAAGAGGTTGATGTAATTCAAGTAGGGGCAAGAAATATGCAGAACTTTGAGCTACTAAAGGAACTTGGAAAAACTAAGAAAACCATTCTTTTGAAGAGAGGGCTTGCAAATACAATGAAAGAGTTGTTGATGAGTGCAGAGTATATTATGGCTGGAGGAAATGAAAACATTATTCTTTGCGAAAGAGGGGTAAGAACATTTGAAACATATACGAGAAATACATTAGATCTTTCGGCTGTTCCAGTATTACATAACTTAACCCATCTTCCTGTCATTGTAGATCCAAGTCATGCTACAGGATATGCCAAACTAGTGCAGCCTATGGCGCTTGCGGCAACAGCGTGTGGTGCAGATGGATTAATGATCGAAGTTCATAATCAACCATCGAAAGCTCTTTGTGATGGAGCACAATCTTTGACACCAGATCAATTTGATGCGCTTATGAATCAAGTTCAGAAGATAAGAGAGGTGCTGTCATGAAGATAGGAATTGTTGGTTTAGGATTAATTGGAGGGTCTTTGGCAAAAGCATATAAACGGGCTGGAGTGGAAGTTTATGGAAACGATAAAAATCACTTGATTACAGAACTTGCAATGATGGCAAGAGCCATTGATCAGGAACTAGCAGAAGAAAATTGCAAAGACTGTGGTGTGATCTTTCTTGCAATTTCTCCAGACCAGGCAGTAAAATGGATGGAGGAACATGGAAATGAATTGGCAACAAATACAATTGTGATTGACTGCTGTGGTACAAAAAGAAAAATTTGTGAAGCCGGGATGCGGATATCTAGAAAATATGGATTTTCATATGTAGGGGGACACCCTATGGCAGGGTTACAGTTTGGTGGTTTTAAAAATAGTAAAGAAACCTTGTTTGATGGTGCATTATTTGCAGTCGTTCCATCGGATCCGAATGATTTATTTACGTTACAAAAAGTGAAAGAAGTTGTTTTATTGGCCGGATTTTCAAAAGTAGCATATACGACAGCAGAAAACCATGATAAAATTATTGCGTTTACTTCACAGATGGCGCATATAGTATCCAATGCTTTTATAAAAAGTGAAACGGCAAGAGAAGAGGGAACAAAAATTTCAGCAGGAAGTTATCGAGATTTTACAAGGGTTGCCTATTTGGATGCAGGAATGTGGACAGAATTGTTTTTGGAGAATAAGGATAATCTCAAAAGAGAAATTGATTTTTTATGTGAGGAACTTGGAAAATATTCTAAAGCATTAGAAGAAAATAATTCTGAAGCACTATATACCCTTTTAGAAGAAGGGAAGGAAAGAAAAATGGAGGTGGACCATAGATGCGATTAGAAGAACTTGGAAAGACACTTATGTCCATGACAAAAGGCAGAAGTACAGTGGTTGTTACAGATAAAAACGTTGAAAAATTGTATTTATCAAGATGTGTGAATTCGCTCAAAGAAGCAGGATTTCAAGTCGATCAATTTGTAGTAGAGCCAGGAGAGGAGTCCAAAAGTGGAAGAACCTATCTTGAACTTTTAAATTTTCTTGCGAGTATCCCACTTACGCGAACTGATTTTCTTGTGGCACTAGGCGGAGGTGTAGTGGGAGATTTAACTGGATTTGCGGCTGCTACATATTTAAGAGGAATCGAAGTGGTTCAGGTTCCGACTACACTTTTGGCATCTGTGGATTCTTCCATAGGAGGAAAAACGGGAATCAATCTGGAAGTAGGAAAAAATCTTGCGGGCGCCTTTCACCAGCCGTTGCTTGTATGGCAAGATTCTTCTCTTCTTAAAACCCTTCCAGAGGATATTTTTAAAGATGGAATGGCAGAAGTTATTAAATATGCTGTTTTACAGGATCGAATGTTATTTTCGAAGTTAAAAGACGTGAAATGGACCATAAATCATATGGATGAGATCATTAAAACTTGTGTTTCCATAAAAAGAGCTTATGTGGAAGAAGATGAATTTGATCACGGAAAGCGACAACTTCTTAATTTTGGTCATACCATTGGTCATGCCATTGAAAAGGCTACAGATTATGAGGCGAGTCATGGGAGTGCAGTTGCAAAAGGAATGCTAGCTATTGCAAAGATTGCAAAAGATCAAGGATGGTGTAATCAAAAGACAGTAGATGAGATTAGAGAAATCTTACATCTATATGGATTTGATCTGCACATTTTACAGACTGGTAAGGAATTATATGAGATGATATTATCCGATAAAAAGAGAAAAGGTGCAGTCCTGGATTTAGTAGTACCATACGAAGTAGGAGATTGTAGGTTGAAGGCAGTAACAATAGAGGAACTAAAAGGATTGTTATGGGATTCAGAGTTTGAAATATAGAAAGGACATACAACATGAGTTCAACATATGGAAAGAATATTCAAATTTCAATTTTCGGTCAGTCTCATTCGGAGGCGATAGGCGTAACCATTGATGGATTGCCAGCTGGGATCAAAATTGATCTAGATCAGTTGCAACAATTTTTAGATCGAAGAGCACCAGGGAAAAGTAAGTATGCTACAAAAAGAAGTGAGGCAGATATGCCGGAATTTTTAAGTGGAATTGTGAACAACATAACGTGTGGGGCGCCATTAACGGCAGTGATCCGAAATAGAGATCAACGATCAAAGGATTATGACCATCTAAAGGATTGTCCAAGACCAGGGCATGCAGATTATACTGCGCATGTAAAATACAAAGGATTTGAAGATTTAAGAGGTGGAGGACATTTTTCTGGAAGACTTACTGCTCCGCTTTGTATCGCAGGAGGAATTTGTAAGCAGATTTTAGAGCAAAAAAGAATCTATATTCAAAGCACGATTGTTTCCATTGGTGGAAATGAAGAACATCCATATGATGAAATTGAAAAGGCAATGGAAACACTTGATTCTGTAGGGGGGATCATTGAATGTACTGCTACTGGATTACCTGTTGGCATTGGTGAGCCGATGTTTGATGGAATAGAAAATAAAATTGCACAGGCTGTATTTGCAATTCCGGCTGTGAAAGGAATTGAATTCGGAAAAGGATTTGAAATGGCCAAGTTACATGGAAGTGAAACAAACGATAGCTTTACATATGTGGAGAATCAAGTGCAAACAAAAACAAATTACCATGGAGGAATTCTTGGAGGAATTAGTTCAGGAATGCCTGTTTCTTTCCGGGTTGCAGTAAAGCCGACCCCGTCTATATCAAGAAAGCAACAAAGCATTAGTTATGCAAAAAAAGCCGACCAAGATCTTACGATAAAAGGAAGACATGATCCGTGCATTGTGCCAAGGGCATTGCCGTGTGTAGAGTCAGCAGCAGCGATTGCTCTTTACGATTTACTACTTAGCGCCCTTGCAAAAGGAGAAATAAGGGAGGAATACCGATGATAGATCTTAGACAGTGTAGAGAAGAAATTGATAAAATTGATCAAGAAATTGTAGAAAAAATCGAGGAACGAATGCGAGTGGCAGAGCAAATTGGAGAATATAAAAAAGAACAAAATCGACCAATTACAGATCTCCTTCGTGAACGAGAAAAAATAGATGCAGTTACAAAGCTTGCATCTGAAGATATGGCTTCCTATGTAAGACTGCTCTATTTTTCTATTATGGAAATGAGCAAAGATCATCAAAGAAAAACGTGGAAGATGGAAACACCTCTTGTAAAAGAAATTCAAAAATCCTTGGATAGTACAGCGCGTGTTTTTCCATCTAAAGCAGTAGTAGCATGCCAAGGTGTACCTGGAGCCTATTCACAACAGGCTTGCGAAAAAGTGTTTAAAATCCCTCAAATTGTATATATGAAAAACTTTAATGGTGTATTTGCAGCAATTGAACAAGGGTTGTGTGAGTATGGAATACTACCTTTAGAAAATAGTACTGCTGGCTCAGTAAATCAGATTTATGACCTGATGATGCAACATCATTTTTATATTGTGAAAAGTGTAAAAATGAAAATAGATCACAATCTCTTAGCTTTGCCTGGAGTGAAAAAGGAAGATATAAAAGAAGTATTTTCACATGAACAAGCAATTTTACAATGCGAAGATTATCTAAAACAGATGCCAAATGTGAAAGTTACCATTTGTGAAAATACAGCGGAGGCTGCAAAAAAAGTGGCGCACTCTGGAAGAAAAGACATAGCAGCATTAGCATCCTATGCGTGCGGTAAACTTTATGGGTTAGAGTGCATTGAAGAAGGAATCCAAGATCATGGGAACAATTACACAAGATTTATTTGTATTAGTAAGAAAATGGAACTTTATCCAGGCGCAGACAAAACAAGCCTTATGATGGTTCTTTCTCATCAACCAGGGGCGTTGTACAATGTACTTTCTAGGTTTTATTCGTTAGGATTAAATCTTTTAAAATTGGAATCAAGGCCAATTCCGAATCGAGATTTTCAATTTATGTTTTATTTTGATATAGAATGTCAGGTTTATTCGGATGAATTTATAAGATTAGTAAGTCAGCTTGAAGAACTAAGCGATGAGTTTCGATATCTTGGAAGTTATATGGAAATTTAAATTTAAGTACGCGGGGAATGATAATGAATAGAAAAAAAGCAGGACTTATTGGAAGAAAATTGGGACATAGTTATTCGAAACGTATACACAGGATGTTTGGAGAGTATGAGTATGATTTGTGTGAGGTCGAAGAAGGACAGTTAGAAGCACTTATTCGTTCTGGAAAATACGATGGATTTAATGTAACAATACCATACAAAAAAACAGTAATGAAATATTGTGATGAACTTTCAGATCGGGCAAAAGAAATCGGATCTGTAAATACCATTTTATGTAAAGAGGATGGAAAGATCATAGGAGATAACACGGATGCATATGGCTTTTCCTATATGATTCAGTCTGCAGGAATACCGATTAAAGGGAGAAAATGTCTTGTTTTGGGAAGTGGGGGAGCTTCTCTTACTGTGCAGGCAGTTTTAAAGGAGCAAGGTGCAGCAGAAATTATAGTAGTTTCTAGAAACGGAGTGAATAATTATGACAATATAGACAAGCAATATGATAGTCACGTAATTGTGAATACAACGCCTGTCGGAATGTATCCTAACAATGGGAAAACGTTGTTAGATCTTCAGCATTTTACAAATTGCGTTGGTGTGCTTGATCTAATATACAATCCATATCGAACACAGTTGGTTTTAGATGCGATAGAAAGAAAGATACCAGCTGCTGGTGGAATGGGGATGTTGGTTGCACAAGCAAAGCGAGCAAGTGAACTTTTTCAAGATAAACAGATTTGTGAGAAACAGATGAAAGACGTGCTTAAAAAAATCACAGAGGAATCTTTGAACACAATTCTGATTGGCATGCCTGGATCAGGAAAAACTTTTATTGGGAAAAAGATAGCGAAGAAGACAGGAAAACAGTTTATCGATATAGATGAAAAGATAGTAGAACAAGAGAAGATGTCCATTCCTAAAATATTTGAACAAAAAGGGGAAGACTATTTTAGAGCAGTGGAAACAGAAGTCTTGAAAAAATATTGTGCTTGCAGTGGAATGGTTATTTCTACCGGCGGAGGCATTGTGACACGTGAGAGAAATAAATCAGTTATTCGGCAAAATGGAAAGGTGATTTGGATTCAAAGAGAGATCAATCATCTTGAGACAGATGGAAGACCATTATCTCAAAAAGGAAGTTTAGAGGCACTGTATCATTCTCGTAAAAGTGCATATAAAAAATGGAGTGATGAAGTGTATTGTAATTGTATGATTCTTAGCGAATAGATGCTTTGCTAATATAAAATGGTGGTTGTGTTGATACACAGCCACCATTTTTGTGAAAATAAATTTACTCTTCTGAGGAATCGGTAGAAGATGTAGTGTCATCTACGTCTTCAGATGTCTCATCCGCTTCTTTTTCTTCCGCTTTTTTCAAGGAAACATAAGATCTATCAGCAACCGGCTGAAGATCACTATCTAGATCGAAATCTTCCTCTTCTTCTTCTTTAGAATCGTCTTCGTCGCAAAAATCATCGCAATCATCTTTTAGTAAATATGCAACAATAAGTCCAATTATTGTACCAACAAGGGCAAGGCTAAAAAACCATTTTAAAAACTTTTTCAATGTATAGGTCTCCTTTCTTATGGGAAATTTCATTTATATTATTGTAATACAATGACAGAATAATTACAATATTGGATTAAAAATATATTTAGATTGAATTAGAATCATCGGAAATATGGGAGGTTTGTTCTTGTATTTGCTTGACATATTCTTTTGGTGTGATTCCAAATTCTTTTTTGAATGCACGAAATAAGTGGTTATAATTTCCAAGTCCACATATTTTGTATATTTCAATCATTGGATATCCTTTTTCTAATAATCGTTTACACAAATCTAGCTTGGATTTGACAATATAACGGTGTACAGTCATCCCTGTTTGCCGTTTAAACTCTCGACAAATATGATATTTACTGATGTAAAATTCTTTTTCAAGACGATCAAGTGAGATTTCTTCATGAAGATGGTGCTTTATGAAAATGAAAATATCGTCTAAAGACAAACGAGGGCGAACTTTTGTATGGGTCTGAAATTCTGTACGAATACAAGCACGAAGAATAAGTACAATCAGCATGGTTAGAAGGCTATCTTCAAATAATTTGTGACCAAAATCATCCTGTTCTTCAGGCAAAGCAAGTAGTTTTTGTGAAAGATTTTTAATTAGCATTGTAATTTCTGAAGAGGAGTGGACACAAGTACATTGGTAAGGAACAACATGAAAACAGGATTCTAGGTTCGTATTTTCATCAGAAAGACGATCCAGTAGCGCACCTGTAAATCCAATCTGCAAAAATTTTAGCGGAACTTTTGAGTAGGAATATTCTAAGCAAAATGTAGTGTTTGGGTTGATGAGGATGATGTCTTCCGTAGTACAAAACGTAGTTTGTTGTTCATAGGTATAGCTACATTTCCCTGATGTTATAAATAGTATCATATAGAAATTATTTGAAGAGAATGTCTTTGTTTTTCTTGTAGTATATAGATATTCTTTTGCAAAATATTCTTCATGCATATATTATCTCCTTAAAATATATTCAAAATATACAAAAAACAAAAATATTTTTTGGTTATATTGAGTAATATAGATAATACATCAATTTTTGAATGTTTTCAAGCAAAAAATGGATATGATTTCCCGAAATGGAAAGTTATAATACATTTTAACGACAGAAAGTGTCAAAGAAATAACAAAAAGTATAAAGAAAAACATACGAGGAGGAAATTATTGTGAGAGAGTTTTCCATGAAAGACAAAATTGGCTACACTCTTGGAGATTTGGGATGTTGCTGTACGGAACAGTTTCGGGCCATGTTTTTGACAGTGTTCTATACGCTTGTATTGAAGGTAAATCCGTTACATGTTGGAGTCATTTTGCTGATTACAAAAATTTGGGATGCGATCAATGACCCGATTATCGGAGCAATTATTGATGCAAGAAAGTCCACAAAGGGAGGGAGATTTATTCCCTGGATCAAAGCTTTTTGTGTTCCAATGGGACTGTTATGTGTAATTGGTTTTTTGGATGTTAGAAGTTGGGACTATAAGTTTAAACTGGCATATATTTTAATTACCTATGTTCTTTATGAAGCAATGTATACCTGTGTAAATGTTCCATTTGGATCCCTGTCAAGTGTGATGACAGATGACGTGAATCATCGTACAGATTTGTCTCGATATAGAAGTCTTGGTGGAACGATTTTCATGACAGTGATTGTAATCGTTGGACCACTTGTACTTTATAAAGATAACAAACCAATTGCTTCTAGATTTACATTAATGGCACTCCTTTGTGCAACAATCGGTGTATTCTGTCTGATTGTAACAAGTACTTGGTGTAAGGAACGTGTGGAATTAAAGGTTGAGGCAGGGAAAAAATTTAATTTCTTGGATGCGTTAAAAAATATTGCAAAGAACAGAGCATTGATTGGTTTGATTTTTTCAAGTCTTGCCGGAATGATTGCTGCAAGTGTTGTAAATGGATTAAATACATATTTATTTAAGGACTACTTTGGAGATGTAAAAGTAATGTCAATCTCTGGAATGTTAAATACAGTTTACGCAATCATTACCTTTGTTGGAACAAAATATGTTTCAAAAAAATTTGGTAAAAAAGAATGGTGTATGTATGGATCTTTCTTTGCGGCAATTGTGTTTGCAGTGTTATTCTTTGTACCATTGAAAAATCCAATTTTATTTATCGCAATCAACGGAATCTGTTATCTTGGAGCAAGTGGTTTTCAAGTATTGATTTGGGCAATGGTCAACGATGCTATTGACTACCAAGAATTAATGACCGGAGAGAGAAATGAAGGAATGGTATATTCTACCTATTCATTTTTCCGTAAATTAGCAGCTGCGGTTAGTGCAAGTCTTAGCAGTTTTACACTTGCAATGATTGGCTACAATGTTAATGAAGTTGTCCAAAGCGCAGCGGTAAAGGCAAATATTTGGAAATCCTATACTGGAATTTATGCAGTTGGATATTTCATTGCGGTATTGATTTTGTTCTTTGTATATCCGTTATCTAAGAAAAAAACAGAACAAATGTTAGAGGAACTTGCAAAGAGAAGAGGAAATAGAAAGGAAGGAAAATAGATGGTACAGTATGTTGAAATAGAAAATAGAAAAGGAAAAACACTTCGTGGGTTTCTAAATCTTCCAGAAGGAAAGGAAAAACCACCAGTTGTATTAAATTTACATGGATTTGGAGGCAGTCTTTCTGGATATAAATATGCACACACACATCTAGCTAGAACACTTGAAGCAGAAGGAATTGCATGTATGCGTTTTGATTTTTATGGATGCGGAGAAAGCGATGGAGAGTTTGATGAGATGACATTTACAGGATTACTGGAAGATGCACAGGACGTTTATGCGTGGTTACAAAAACGATCTGATGTGGATGGTAATAAAATCATTTTATCTGGTCATAGCATGGGGGGATTTGTAGCTGCAAGTGCAGCGCCACGTATTTCACCATATGGTTTGATTCTCATGTGTCCAGGAGCACCAATGTGGTACGGGTGTAAAGAACGTTCAGATTACTTTAAAAATTTAGGAATGACATTTGCAGATATGGAAGGACTAAAGTTTGGTTTAGAGTTTAATTATGATCTTGCCACGTATTCTCCGTTTGAAGATGCAAAAGGATACGATGGTAGTGTACTAATTCTTAGAGGAACAAAAGATGAACTTGTAGATGATAAAACTTGCGAAACTTATATGGAAGGCTACACAGGAGCAAAGAAATTTGTCCGTATTGAAGATGCTAACCACAATTTTGCAAGTGTTCCAACAAGAGAAACATGTGAGAAAGAAATTGTAAATTATGTAAAAGAAATTGTTTAATTTTGGAAAGGCAGGAAAAGGGATGAAATTATTAGAGAGTATTCAAGTAGGAAATATGACATTAAAAAACAGAATTATGTTCCCACCATTGACCACTGGATATGAAGCAAAGGATGGAAGCATTACTCCACAAAGTCAGGCATTTTATGAAAGACTTGCAGAAGGTGGAGTATCTTATATTGTTCTTGGAGATGTAGCTCCAATTAAAACATTTACACCAGTTCCAAAGTTATGTGATGATAGTCAAATTGAAAGTTTTCGAAAACTGGCAGATGCAGTACACAAACATGATGCAAAAATTGGACTACAGATTTTTCACCCAGAATACGACACAGCAAGTATTACAGATCTTTTTATGAAAGGAGATTTTGAAGGACTTCGTGCTAAAATGAAACATGATATGGCACATTTTATTGATGAAGTGTCAGAAGAAAGTTTGCATCAAATTATTGAAACAATGTGTGAATGTGCGAAGAGAGCGCAGGTGGCTGGAATTGATGCCATTCAGGTACATGGCGACCGTCTTGTTGGAGCACTTTCTAGTACTATTTTGAATCATAGAACAGATAAATATGGCGGTAGTCTTGAGAATCGTACAAGATTTGCAATTGAACTTGTTACAGCCCTTAGAAAAGCAGTTCCAGATATGACAATTGACTATAAGTTGGCTGTCGTGACACCACAGAGAGGAAAAGGTGGAGTGATTGCAGACGAAGCAGTTGTGTTTGCACAATGGCTTGAAAAAGCAGGAGTTGATATGCTCCATGTGGCGCAAGCAAACCACACAGGAAATATGGCAGATACAATTCCACCAATGGGGGTTCAACCATATGCGTTTTTTGCAGATATCGCAGGAAGAGTAAAAGAACACGTTCATATTCCAGTTAGTACGGTAGGAAGAATTGTAAGTCCAGCACTTGCAGAAAGTATTTTGGAGAGTGGAAAAGCAGATATTATTGGGCTTGGAAGACCACTTCTTGCTGATCCTGACTGGGGCAAAAAACTTGCAGAAGGAAACCAAGATCAAATTCGTCAATGTATCATGTGTAACAAAGGATGTACAGATCGAATTCAAAATCGTGAATTTTTAAGCTGTATTTTAAATGCAGAGAATGGTTATGAATTAGAAAGAAAGATTACTCCAGCAGAAAATCCAATACATGTAGCCATCGTTGGCGGTGGTCCAGCAGGACTTGAAGCAGCTAGAGTTGCTGCATTAAAAGGGCACCGTGTAACCTTATTTGAAGAAAAGACAACTCTTGGAGGACAGATTCAAATTGCAAAAGTTCCACCAAGAAAAGAAGAAATGGAACGTGCACTTGTTTATTTAACAAATGCAGTAAAAGAGGCAGGTGTAGAAATTTTCTGCGGAAAGAAAGTGACACAGGATGATCTCCTTGCGTATGGAGCAGATGCAGTAATTATTGCGACAGGAGCTTCTAACATAATACCTCCAATTCCAGGAGCAGATCATAGAAGTGTATGTAGTGCGTGGGATGTTTTGGAAGGAACTGCACAGGTATACGGAAAAGCGATTGTAATCGGTGGCGGAATGGTAGGATGTGAAACAGCGGAGTATTTAGCAGAGAGAGGATGTGAAGTAAGCATCATCGAAATGTTGGATAAGATTGCAAATGGAGAAAGTACGACAATCCTCCCAACCTTGATGGAAAATTTTGAAAAACATCATGTGGCACAATATGCATCTCACAAAGTGGAGTGTATTGAGGATAAAGTGGTTGTATGTCAAACAACAGATGGACAAAGGAAAGAACTTCCATACGACTTTGTGGTGATGGCAGTTGGTGCAAAAGC
>JARIEI010000100.1 GCA_029256845.1 Ruminococcus sp.
ATCAATCTTGATTTTGTATTTAATAAAAGAAGCTTCATCTCTTCTTGACGTTCGTGTCGCATATCTTCCATGTAATACTCTGCAATGGAAGAAGGGGTTGAAAAGTCCAAACCTTTTCGAGCCGTTGCTTTTGCAAGACGCTTTGTAAGTTCTGATAAACAAACAAGCTGAATCGCTTTTACCTTCCCAATCCCCTTAATCTTCATAAGCTGCTCAATATTCCAATGATGGATGCTTAAGATTCCATCTCTTGCAAAAATAGGATTTAATAGTTTCCTTGAAAGTTGCAATGCGGACTCTCCTCTTGTTCCTGTGCGCAACAAAACAGCAAGTAACTCTGCATCTGTTAAATTACCCGCCCCAAACTGTTCACATTTTTCATATGGTCGTTCCTCTTTTGGAATCGACTTAATTGTATGATCTGACATAGTTCTCCCAACTGCAATGCCCACGATACACAAAATATATTATCACAAATCAAAAATACTGTATAGGTCTGTATACATTAATTTTCTGTGAACTCTTAAGGTACATCTATACACCAGTTCGTAAGAATTGCTTCTGCGACTTTCATTCCATCCATGGCAGCAGACGTGATCCCGCCTGCATATCCTGCTCCTTCCCCACAAGGATAAAGCCCTCTTACGTTACTTTCAAATCCCTCATCTCGTTGTATTTTTACAGGAGATGAAGTTCTACTTTCCACTGCGGATAAAACTGCATCCTCTCTAGAAAATCCAGAAATTTTCTCTCCCATCGCAATAATTCCTTCTTCGATTGACTGAGATAAAAAATCCGGAAAGATACTTCTTACATTACTAAGCTTATATGCACCTTTAATCTGAGGTTCTACTTGTCCTAATTTGGTAGTTGCTCTATTCGATTTAAAATCTCCAAAGCACTGTACTGGCACTTTTCCTTCTCCTACACAATAAGCTTTTTCTTCCAATCTCCTTTGAAACTCCACACCACAAAGAGGATGATCCGCTCCAAAATCTTCCGGTGCTACCGTAACGATTACGGCACTATTTGCATTTTTTCCGTCTCTCTTTTGATAACTCATTCCATTGACAGCAAGCCTTTTCTCCTCTGAAGAAGCATTCACCACATAGCCTCCTGGACACATACAAAATGTGTAGACTCCTCGTCCATTTGCCAGTTGTGTTGTTAGCTTATACGCTGCAGTAGGAAGATCTTTCAAGGTTTCCATTCCATACTGACTATGATTGATCATCTGTTGTGGATGTTCGATTCGAACACCTACTGCAAATGGTTTGGAACGCATTTGCAATTGACGATCATATAATAATTGAAATGTATCTCTAGCACTATGTCCAATTGCAAGAACGAGTATATCTGTCTCTATTTTTTCATGATTATTAACTGTAATTTCCACAATTTTTTTTGCAGAATCTATTTCCTCACATTTTAAATCTGTCATTTGGCTATGAAATCTGACCATTCCTCCTAGCCGGATGATTTCAGTTCTCATATTTTTCACTACATCTACCAAAATATCCGTACCAATATGCGGTTTGTTTTCATATAAAATTTCCTCTGGTGCTCCGAATTTTACAAAGGTTTCCAAAACAAATTGATTTCTTCCTAAAACATCTTTAACAAGTGTATTTAATTTCCCATCTGAAAAAGTTCCTGCTCCCCCTTCTCCAAATTGAACATTAGAGGATCGTTTTAATTTTCCTGTATTCCAAAACTCCTCCACATCCCTTGTTCGCTCTTCTACACTACCACCACGTTCTAAAAGGATTGGAGCACACCCAGCTTTTGCAAGAAGATACGCACAAAAAAGTCCTGCCGGTCCACTTCCAACAACTACCGGATGTTTATAACTTTTTCGTCCGTTTATACCGACAGATGGAAGTATATATTTCGTTTCTTTTACAATTTGAACTTTGTTTTTTAATTTTTTCTTTATTTTCTCTTCTTGTGCCGTCACAACATCTATCGAATAAGAATAATAAACATCTGGTTTTTTTCGAGCATCAATGGATTGTTTGTGGATTTTTATTTGGGCGATCTGCTCCATCGGAACACGAAGAAACTGACTCACTTTTTCCTGCAATTCTTCAAGACTGTGTCCTGGATGCATTTTTAACTGGTTAATTCTTATCATTGTGTTCTCCCTTTCATCATCCATTTGCTGTTGCATTCATTGCTGCTACATACCCACTTGACCAAGCCCATTGTAAATTATATCCACCACAGATCCCATCTACGTCAAGAATCTCTCCTGTAAAATACAGTCCTGGAATATATCTTGATTCCAAGGTTTCTTCCTGAACTTCTGTTGTATCAATTCCACCTGCACACACCTGCGCCTGTTCAAATGAATTGGTCTCTTTTACCTCTACTTCAAATTGCTGAATCAGCTTTTCAAGCCTGTGAATCTCTTCAGCTGTGCATGTACCTACTTGTTTCTTCTTATCTATAGAAGCACATTTAATGAAAAGATCGCATAATTTTTTATGTAACATGCCAATTAAAAATTCTTCCACTGTTTTTTCCGGTCTTGATTTTACACGATTTAAAAGGAAATCATGAAATTGTTTCTCTGTAAATTCTGGCATAAAATTAAGCTGGGCAGTCACCTTTTTCTTCTGGTACAATCCAAGTGCTGCATAACGACTCACTTGAAACACTGGAATTCCAGAAATCCCATAATTTGTAAGTTGTATTTCGCCCGTATCTTTTGCCACGCACGCATTGTCAAGATAAAGAGAAACTGTTCCATTGACACGTACACCTGCAATTGCTTTATAAAAATTTTCCTTACAACGAAGCTGTACCAGTGCCGGAAGAACTGGAACAAGATGGTGTCCAAGATCTTTCGCAAGGCCATATCCACTTCCATCTGATCCTGTTACAGGGGCCGCTTTTGATCCTGCCGAAAGAATAACCTTATCTGCCTTTATAACCCCTTGATTAGTTTGAATTTTGAACCCTTTTTTACTAGGAATTATTTGTATACATTTATGTTCTGTAAGCACGCAAACATGCAAACGCTCCAGTTCCATTCGAAGTACATCCAACACTGCAGTTGCCTGATCGGAATGTGGATACATATATCCGTTACGATTTTTGGAATAAATCCCAAGTTCCAAAAAGAAGGCGATTACATTTTGTGCGGGAAATTTCTCTATAATTTTCCATGGAAAACTTTCGTTTTCAGAACGATAAAACTGAGGTTCCTGTGCTAAATTGGTAAAATTACATCTTCCATTTCCTGTAGATAATATTTTTTTCCCAATTCGGTCTTTTTGTTCTAAAATTGTAACCTTTGCCCCTCGCCTAGCCGCTGTAATAGCTGCCATTAAACCAGAAGCACCTGCTCCGATCACTACAACATTCATTTCGTCGCCTCCTGATGCTTGAATTAGTTTGCCAATGTCTCTTTTGCAATGACGTTTGTATCAATAAGTCTTTGCAATGATTTTAAAATACCAAGTTTTGCATGTGGCCATGTAAGTCCACCTTGGAAATATACTGCATAAGGTGGTTTGATTGGTCCATCTGCGCTCAATTCAATGGATGAGCCTTGAACAAAAGCTCCTGCTGCCATAATAACATCACTGTCATACCCTGGCATTGGCCAAGGTTCTGGTGTGACATAGCTATCAACTGGAGCTGCTGCCTGAATTCCCTGGCAAAATCCAATCACACCTTCTGGTGTTCCAAATTGTACCGCCTGTATAATATCATGACGACTCTCACTTCCTGTTGGAATGACGCCGTATCC
>JARIEI010000178.1 GCA_029256845.1 Ruminococcus sp.
CCACTATCCACCTTGATTATTTCTAATCCATAGGCAGAGGTCATTAATGGGCTATCGCCAAGCGGTAAGGCACAGGACTTTGACTCCTGCATTCGCTGGTTCGAATCCAGCTAGCCCAGTTTTCACAAGATTGTGATAGATAGAATTGAATAAGGGCGTGTAGCTCAGTTGGTAGAGCACTTGACTTTTAATCAAGTTGTCCGGGGTTCGAATCCCCGCACGCTCATTAAAACAAGCATATGCTTGTTTTATTTTTTAAATGGTATGCGGATGTGGCGGAACTGGCAGACGCGCTAGACTTAGGATCTAGTGGGAGACCGTGCAGGTTCGATTCCTGTCATCCGCAGTCATAAGGTCGTAATTCTTGAAAAATCAAGGGTTGCGGCTTTTTTGTTGTTGAAAGATTTAAGACAACATGATATGATGAAAAAAACTAAAGGAGAAACCACAATGAAAAAAATAGCGACAGTAATTTTGACATGTGCATTGATGTTTAGCCTTGTTGCTTGCGGTGGAAAGAAATCCCCAGATTCAGAAGGTACAAAAGAGCAAGGTAGCAAGACAGAAGACACCAATAAGGAAAGTAAGACAGATGGTGCGAGTAATTATCTAGTAGATGACGACTCCAAATGGCCGACAGGTACGGACAATGACTTCTATTACGACACAATGGAGGGAGAAGTAAAAGGAATTATAGGAGAAGACGACGCCATTGTTTCCGTTAAGAATCACATAGAGGAACATCGAGATGTGGAACTTGTTTATCAAGGAAAGGCCAACATAAAAGATAAGGAAATGGCACAAGTAGACATGCAACTTGATGGAAAAAATTTAGTGAGCTTTTACATTAACAAAGGGAGCACTTGCTATGTATTGGATAAAGGCAGCAATCTTTGCGAAGTATACAGCATTCCAGTAGAGGAATCGGATTTAGTCAACCATGCTCGCGATATACAAAGTGAAATTTATTATAAGTGTTGGAACTATGACAATAATGATCAATTTGAGACAGAAGACGAAACCACTTATTATCGAATCAGTGAAGAGAACTATTCGAATCCGGAGAAGATGCGTGCTTATTTGCGAACCTTATTCACAGAAGAAAAGACAGAAAAGTTGATGGAAGACGTATCCAAAAGATGGATAGAGAAAGATGGAGTCTATTATGTTCCAAGTGTGGACGAAAGAGCAGATGAGGCTTATGCCTTTGTAGTATATCGTCCGAAGAAAGTTACTGCTGATAAAATCATATTTAATCAGATTTTCTACTACTATGATATGGACGAAGAGGGAAATCATATAGATGGACTACATAAAGAAGCCGACACAGAATGCGTTCTTGTAAAAGAAGGCGATCAGTGGTTACTTGATCAATGTGAACTTCCAAATATAGATTAAGAATCTTGCTGTAATCATAAATAAAACCCTTCGAAGATTTTTCCGAAGGGTTTTATTTGATGGACTTTTATTTTCTAAAAGCAAATTTGGGGACACCGTTTTCCATAGGAATAATAACTTCTCCTTGAATTAATGGGTTTGCGTAGGTGATAAACGCATCAGTCACGTCCGTTCCGTCGTCGTTGATCCATTCAGCAGGAACAGATTTTTCTTTGTTACAAATTTCGTTAACATCGGAAGTGATATAATCCAAGATATATTCCTTTCCTTCTCGGCGTTTAAAAGAAATCATTTTACCGGTATGACCTTCTAAAGCAGCTTTTACAGCAAAAGCACCAGAAGCAATGGCTTCTTTGTGATCGGTTTTAGAAAGCATAGAAGAAGAGCATCTTTGGCAGACATTTAATTCTACAGAGCGTACTTTAACACCAAGTCGTTCTTTTACAAGATTTTCCAGATATTTTCCAGAACCAGTAAGCATTTTATGGCCAAAGGCATCTACGCCAACATCGCTTGCAAGTTCACAGATAAAAGTTCCATTTTTATCGTGAATCCCTTCTGAAATACAAACAACAAGATTTGAAGTGGTTTCAAGAGAGGTGCGTACTTTTTCAATAAAAGCATCTTGATCAAAGTTGGTTTCTGGAAGATAAATAAGGACTGGATTGTCTCCTTCAAATTTGCGGGCAAGAGCACTTGCAGCAGTAAGCCAACCAGCATGGCGTCCCATAATCTCTACAATTGTCACAGATTTTTTATTGTCATAAACAGAGGCATCAACTGCAATTTCACGAACAGTTGAAGCAATGTACTTTGCTGCACTTCCAAAGCCTGGTGTGTGGTCTGTCTCTACAAGGTCGTTATCAATTGTTTTCGGAACACCAATTACACGAATATCACTATGAATCATTTCTGCATAACGAGAAAGCTTACTTACCGTATCCATAGAATCATTTCCACCAATATAAAAGAAATATCCGATATTTAATGCATTTAGTTTTTCGAATAATACAGGGTAAACGGCATCTGTCAAATCTTCTGGTAATTTATAACGACAGGAGCCAAGATAAGAACCTGGGGTTGTTTTGATTAATTCAAGTTCACCAGATTGTTCCAAAGATTTCATGTCTATATAGTGATCAGCAAGAAAACCTTCTACCCCATTAATCATTCCATATACAGTGCCAAAAGAATCTTCGCGATTCAAAGCTTCATAGGCAACACCGTATAAACTGGCATTGATCACGGCAGTAGGCCCTCCGGATTGTCCAACAATAACATTCTTTTTCATATAAAAACCTCCATGTGTCTGAAATACAGTATACTTTACAATAACTATAAGGTATAATAAGAAAAAAAACAATATAAACAGACAGGGGCGAAGAAAAATATGAAATATATTTCATTTGCAATTCCATGTTATAACTCGGAAGCATACATGAGCAAAGCAATTGATTCGATCTTAGTAGGTGGAGAAGATGTAGAGATTATCATAGTAAATGACGGATCGGTAGATCATACAAAAAAGATTGGGAAAAAATATGCGGAGCAGTATCCATCTATTGTTAAACTGGTGAATAAAGAAAATGGAGGACATGGAGATGCAGTCAATGCAGGACTGAAACATGCCACAGGGAAATACTTTAAAGTTGTAGATAGTGATGACTGGGTGGAAGAGCAGTCTTTACATAAACTGTTGGAGTTAGTAAAAGGGTTCGTAAAAGCAGATACCACGGTCGACATGGTTGTATCCAACTATGTATATGAAAAAGTCGGAATGGAACATAAAAAAGTGATACATTATCGAAATGTGCTCCCACAAAATCAAATTTTTAGATGGGAGGACATTGGGCACTTTCGGTTAGATCAATATATATTGATGCATTCTGTTTTATACCGTACTGATCTGCTAAAGCTATGTCAATTAGAATTACCAAAGCATACCTTTTACGTAGATAATATTTACGTCTACTATCCACTGCCACATGTGCGTAACATTTATTATCTCGATGTAGATTTTTATCGCTACTTTATTGGAAGAGAAGATCAATCGGTCAATGAAAAAGTAATGATTAGTCGAATCGATCAACAGATATTTGTGACCAAAAGTATGATCGGTATGTATCAGATGAAGTTGATCCCAAGTAAAAAACTTCGAAAGTATATGATTAATTACTTGGCTATCATGATGACGGTTTCTTCCATCTTATGCATACGTTCAAAAAACAAGGAAAATCTAGAAAAAAAAGAAGAATTGTGGAATTACCTAAAAAAGACAGACTATCGCACTTATTTTAAAATAAGATACGGAATTTTAGGACAGAGTATGAATTTGCCGGGAAGATCTGGACGCAAAGTTTCGTCTATGGCATACAGCGTTGCCAGAAGAATTATTGGATTTAATTAACATGTATATTTTATCAGTCGTATTTCATATGATTATCCAGAATGTGTAAAGCTGGAAAGGAAATCAGAAATATGGCTGATTTTTTTACAAGTCAAAAGTCAGAAAACTTATTGAATCTTGCATTAGAGGCAACAGAAGAAGAACGAGAAAAATCAATGGAATTAAATGTAGGCTATGATGCTTCAGAAAAAGAATGGGATCTAATCGTGAAATTTTCTGATGGACTAGACGAAATTCGAACAATCGCTACATCTGTGACGGAATTGCTAAATGAATATGCCATTGTTACCATAAAGGAGTCAAAAATACCAGAATTAGTTAGTCTTACACAAACAGAGTACATAGAAAAACCAAAAAGATTATTTTTTCAAGTAGATTCTAGTCGCAATGTATCTTGTGTAAACGTCCTATATAAACCCCCTTTTTCTTTATCTGGAGAAGGCATCATAGTCGCAGTCGTAGATAGTGGAATTGATTATGCACATCCTGCTTTCTTAAACGAAGATGGAACAACAAGGATTTTAGCAATCTGGGATCAGTCGATTAAAGGAAATCCGCCCAAGGGATATCGTATTGGAACCGAATACACGAAAGAACAAATTAACGAAGCACTTCAATACCCAATAGGTCCACAAAGAGATGCTGTTGTTCCAAGTAAAGACCTATCAGGACATGGAACCGCAGTGGCAGGAATTGCTGCAGGAAATGGGGCAGGAAGTGAAGGGGGGCAATACAAAGGAATCGCTCCCAAAAGCACACTTTTGGTTGTGAAAATGGGAAAAAGCCAAGAAGGTGGATTTCCACGCACCATTGAATTGATGGAAGGGGTTGATTACGCAATCAAAAAAGCACTGGAATACAAAATGCCTATAGTTGTAAACATTAGCTTTGGAAATTCGTATGGACCTCATGATGGAACCGCGTTAGTGGAACGTTTTTTGGATGATATTTCTAATTACTGGAAAACGGTAATTTGTGTAGGAAGTGGAAATGAAGGAAATCGAGCAGGACATACAGAAGGAATATTAGAAGAAGGCAAAGAACAAGAAATCGAAGTAGGAGTGCAAAAACTAGAGACATCTATGAATATTCAAGTTTGGAAAGAGTACGTAGATACGATGGAACTTAGTGTCATTAGCCCTTCTGGAGAAGTTGCAGGTCCATTTCAAAGCAACTTAGGGACACAAAGATTTGTGCTTGGTGGAACAGAACTTCTAATATATTATGGAGAGCCAGGACCCTATAGTGTAAAACAAGAAATTTACATTGATTTTTTACCAGTAAATTCCTATTTAGACAGTGGAATTTGGAAAATCAAACTCGTGCCAGGAAAACTGGTGACAGGTGTTTACCAAATGTGGTTGCCAGGTCAAAGCGTGCTTAACGAAGGAACCGCATTTTTACTGCCAGTTAGTGAAAATACACTTACAATTCCATCCACGGCACATCGGGTAATTACAGTAGGTGCTTATAATTCTCTTACCTTTAGTTACGCAGACTTTTCAGGACGTGGAAATGAAGAAATTACCAAATGGAATGATCTGCAAAAGCCAGACGTGGTAGCTCCCGGTGTAGAAATATTTTCTACAGAAGCAGGGGGAGGATACAGTACCTATACAGGAACCTCTTTTGCTACACCATTTGTAACAGGGGCAGCAGCCCTTTTGATGGAGTGGGGAATTGAAAGGGGAAAGGACCCTTATTTATATGGAGAAAAAGTAAAAGCATACATAAGAAAGGGGGCACAAAAGCTCGCAGGATACAACCAATGGCCCAATAATGAACTAGGATGGGGAACCTTATGTATTCGAGAAACTTTCCCGAACTAAAAATCCCCACAAAGCAGTTATTTCAGCGTATTTTCGTTGACAAAAAGTGGAAAAAATGATACGATGTTGCTGAAAATAAATAGAAATAGTTATCGTGATATTTCACTAAGATTCAAGCAACTTTCACGCAAAGTTGAGAGGTGTCATGATGACTTATTTTTACGTATAAGATTTATAGGGAAAATACCAGCATATTCACTATTTATAAGGTTACTATGGGGCTGGATGACCGAAGGGAGGAACAAAAGAGGGGGAGAAGCAGAAATACAGAGCAATACTTTAATAAAGTCAAGATATAAAAACAAAAGAAAAGGAGAATAGCACTTATGAAAAATTTAAAGATGAGAACAAAGCTATTAGCAAGTTTTGGGGTTATCATCTGTTTAACGGTGTTCATTGCCATGGCAGGGTTCCTTGGTATGTACTCATTAAACAACCGAATTGAAGTTATGATGACAAAGACCATACCTAATACAGAAGGAATTTGGGAAATACGTAGAAACCTTCAAAGTGAAGCAAGTTGGATGCTCTTAGCGATGCAGGAAAAAGACACAGGAAAGAGAACAGATGATCTATCAAGTGCTCAAGATGAATTTGAACGAAGCAAAGAGTTATTTACACAGTTGAAAGCAAATACATCAGTTAATCCTGATTTACTCGCTAAAATAGAAGATAGTATGAGTAAACAAGAGCCAGTTCGTAATAGACTGTCTGATCTTTTAAGAACAAATACAGAAGAATCAAATTTAGAAGCAAGTAAAGTATTTGATAGTGAGTTGTTACCATTACTTCAACAAGAAGCAGATGAGCTTATAGATGTGACAGAAGAACAACATGCGTTATCAACAGAGCGTTATGAATTAGTTCAGAAGATTTATTCAGGAATCAAGATCTTTTGTATTGCGATCCTTGTTATTTCTATTATTATAACAATTCTTATTTTAAAAGCATTATTAAAAGCAATTATGGTTCCATTAAATCAGTTAGAAGATGCTGCTGAGGCACTTCGCCAAGGTGACTTCAGTAAAGAGATGACTTATGACAGCAAAGACGAATTCGGTATTACTTGCCTTCATATGCAAGAAAGCTTTGACGAATTGCGTAGAATTATTGAAATTGTAGATGAAGAAGTTGAGAAATTAGCAAATGGAGATTTTGCATTTAGCATTTCTGAGACATTCCCTGGTGAGACACAGGCAATTCAAGATTCAATCAACAAACTTTTGTATCGTTTGAATGAAGCATTTGGTAACATCTTAGCGTATGCAAGTCAGATTGATCAAGGTTCGAATCAGGTATCTGATGGTGCGCAGGCACTTGCACAAGGTGCAACAGAGCAAGCTAGTACAGTAGAAGAATTATCTGGTCGTTTGGAAAATGTATCTAAGAAAGTTAGCGAAAATGCTGAAAATGCAAGAAATGCAAGTGAGTTGTCAAATCAGTCTGGAGAGCTTGCTCAAAAGACATTAGATGATATGAAAGAAATGGAACTTGCTATGCAAGAGATTTCAACAAAATCAGAAGATATTGGAAAAGTTATTAAAGTAATCGAAGACATTGCATTCCAGACAAATATCCTTGCTCTTAATGCAGCAGTTGAAGCAGCACGTGCAGGATCTGCTGGAAAAGGATTTGCAGTTGTTGCAGACGAAGTAAGAAATCTTGCAGCAAAATCAGCAGAAGCTGCAAAGAACACAACTGTATTGATCGAAAGTTCATTAAGCACAGTTCAACAAGGTGTTGAAGTTGCTGGAACGACAAATGAATCCTTCAAGATATTGGCAGAAAAAGTTAGAGATACTGTTGAGATTATCAATAGCATTTCAGCAGCATCTGCAGAGCAGGCAACAGATATCCATCAGATTAGCCTTGCGGTAGAACAGATTTCCGCAGTTGTACAGACAAACTCTGCTACAGGAGAAGAATCTGCAGCAGCAAGCGAAGAATTATCTTCACAGGCGGCATTGATGAATCAGTTAGTAAGCGGATTCCGTTTATCAGAACAATAGAACAAAGACAAAAGAAAGGGGCTGTCGCACTAAGTAATTAGTGCGGAGCTCCTTTTCTAGTGCAAAAAATAACTGCCAGACCTCGAAAGAATCCGGCAGTTGGTGTAAAATTAAGTTATGCAACTAACTAAATTATTACAAAAAGATTATACGAAAAATTTAGACGGATATCAACTTAAACTTCCGTTAAATCTTGAAACAATTATTCCGGATAATGATTCTGTGTGATTACTAAGTCAGTTTGTGGAGGCTATGGATTTGACTGACCTGTATTCTACTTATGAAAGAATAAATTCTGTATCGCCAAGAACACTTCTGAAGATTGTACTTTACTCTTACATGAACGGGGATTATTCATCTCGATCCATGGAACTGAATTGTAAAAGAGATATCAACTTTATGTTTCTTCTGGAAGGTGCCCCGGCTCCTGACCATGCAACATTTGCAAGGTTTAGAA
>JARIEI010000192.1 GCA_029256845.1 Ruminococcus sp.
TGAGTTATACTAAAATCCGTTGATTTTAACAAGGATTTACTGTTCAAGATCCTGCGTTCTAGTAAGTACATAATTGGAGATATTCCAAATGCTTTTGTGAAAATATGTGAAAGATAATATTTATTTAAATGAGAGATATCTGCAAGTGTGTCGAGAGAAACATTATCTTGAAAATGGGTATCTAAATAATTTTTAAGTGTTTCACACTCTCCAGGGATATTTTTCGCAGAGTATGGAGTTAGCGTATGTCCAGTAATGCGTGGAAGTTTTAGCAATAAAATATCAAGTAAATGTTGGCAAATAACGTCAGATGATGTTTGATGAAATCTAGCTTCTTCCAACATCATTTGAAGGATAGGAAGGAATGATTCTCGCTCTTTTGTAAAGTTATGAACGCCAAATGCAGCATAGTCATTTCCAGTAAACTGAAAATGAAGATTATCGATGCCAAGGGCAATGTATGTAACGGGATGTTCTGGTGCTGATTTTTCTGTGTGGCGTAAATTAGGGTTGATAAGAACAAGAGTGTCTTTTTCAATTGCCACCGTTTCAGATTCTGTACAAAAATATCCAGATCCATTTGTAACATAAATTAATTCTGAGAAGCTGTGGGAGTGATACATACTGATCCAGTCACTTCCATAGGTTGCAGAAGAAATGTAAAGTAAGTGTTCTTCAGAGAGTTTTTTCTCTGGATTAGAAAATGAATATTGATAGTGCGCCATAATGTGCTCCTTTCTTCTAGACGAAGTATAACATCATTAGAAAATAAAGACAAGATATATAACTCTTTTAGCAATAAATAACTTGAAGACAAAAAAACGTAACCGTATACTTTATATATAAATTTGTGTAAAATTAACAGTTTCATTGCAAGAGAGCACTTTTGTTTGTTCAAAGTGAGTTATCTTTTGAATGGAGAGTAAATCTGATGTGTAAAAGGAGACATTTTATGGAAAGCAATTTATCATTTGGTAGAGTAACGATTCCAACCGATATGGATGTTGTTCAAGAAACAAAAGAAATTTTAAAAAAATGGGGGGCGGATGCAATCCGTGACTGTGATGGAACAGATTTCCCAGAGGAATTACGAGAGGTAGATGCAAAAGTATACTCTACCTATTATACAACACGTAAGGATAACGAGTGGGCAAAGGCAAATCTCGACGAAGTTCAGCAGATGTATATTATGACTGATTTTCATAACGCATCCGCAGACAGACTTGAAATTCATCTTATGGATCATTTGTATCCAGACATGCTTCAGGTAAATACACGTGACGATAAAGAACGTTGGTGGGAAGTCATCGATCGTACAACAGGGGAAGTGGTCCCATATGGCACATGGACTTATGATGAAGAATCAGGAAACGTTGTGATTGAACCAACAAAACTATTCCATGACTATACAGTAAGTTTTCTTGCATATATTATGTGGGATCCAGTACATATGTACAATGCTGTTACAAATGGCTGGACGAATTTTGAAAAGCAAATTACTTTTGATGTAAGACAGCCAAAGACACATGCATATTCTATGCAGAGACTTCGTAATTATTTGGAAGCAAACCCACATGTAGATGTCATCCGTTATACAACATTCTTCCATCAATTTACACTTATTTTTGATGAACTTGCAAGAGAAAAATATGTTGACTGGTACGGATATTCTGCATCTGTTAGTCCATATATCTTGGAACAGTTTGAAAAAGAAGTGGGTTATAAATTCCGTCCGGAGTTTATTATTGACCAAGGATACATGAATAACAACTACAGAATCCCTTCGAAAGAATTTCTTGATTTCCAAAAATTCCAAAGAAGAGAAGTGGCGAAACTTGCAAAAGAAATGGTTGATATCACACACGAATATGGAAAAGAAGCCATGATGTTTTTAGGAGATCACTGGATTGGTACAGAACCTTTTATGGATGAGTTTAAGACAATTGGCTTAGATGCAGTTGTAGGAAGCGTTGGAAATGGTTCTACGCTTCGATTAATAAGTGATATCGATGGTGTGAAATATACAGAAGGTAGATTTCTTCCTTATTTCTTCCCAGATACATTCCATGAAGGTGGGGATCCAGTAAAAGAAGCAAAATACAATTGGGTGACAGCCAGACGTGCAATTTTAAGAAGCCCAATCGATAGAATTGGATATGGTGGATATTTAAAACTTGCATTAGAGTTCCCAGAATTTGTAGAATACGTTTCATCTGTATGTAACGAGTTTAGACAACTTTACGAAAACATTAAAGGAACCACTCCTTATTGTGTGAAGAAAGTTGCAGTTTTAAACTGTTGGGGAAAGCAGCGAGCATGGGGAAATCACATGGTTCATCATGCAATTTACCACAAACAAAATTACTCCTATGCAGGAATTATAGAAGCCTTAAGTGGGGCACCATTTGATGTGAAATTTATTAGTTTCGATGATATTAGAAATGATGAATCTATTTTGGATGATTTAGATGTAATCATCAATGTGGGTGATGCAGATACAGCATACACAGGTGGAGAAAACTGGATTGATGAAAAAATAGTTACAGCAGTCAAACGTTTCATCTACGAAGGTGGTGGATTTATCGGTGTTGGAGAGCCAACTGCACACCAAAATCAAGGCCGTATATTCCAATTAGCAGGTGTTCTTGGAGTTGAGAAAGAAAACGGCATGACTCTTAATAAAGATAAATACAATTGGGAAGAACATAAACACTTTATTACAGAAGATTGTAAGGGCGAGATTGATTTTGGAGAAGGAAAGAAGAGCATCTACGCTTTAGATGGTACAAAAATTCTTTGCCAGCATGATCAGGAAGTACAGCTTGCAGTAAATGAATTTGGAAAAGGAAGAAGTGTTTACATTAGTGGGCTTCCATACAGTTTCGAAAACAGTAGATTGTTGTATAGATCAGTAATATGGTCATCAGGAGATGAAGAGAATTTAGAGAAATGGTTTAGCAGCAATTACAATGTGGAAGTACATGCTTATGTTGCAAATGGAAAGTATTGTGTTGTAAATAACACATATGAACCACAGGATACTGTAGTATATAAAGGCGATGGAACAAGCTTTTCACTTCACCTTGATGCAAATGAAATTATTTGGTATGAGATATAATAAAAATAAATTGTGATTTGAAAGAAGATGGGACGATGCAAAATCAATTAAAAGAAGTAAGCGAAGCATATCAATATCTAGGGGATATAAAATCTTGTGAACTTTACGGAAATGGACATATTAATACAACCTATCTTATGGTTTATAAGACAACCACAGGAGAAGAGAAGAAGGCAATTCTTCAGAAAATGAACACGGATATTTTTAAAAATCCTAAGGAACTTATGGAAAATATCATAGGGGTTACTTCGTATCTTAGAGAAAAAATTATTGAAAGAGGCGGAGACCCTGAAAGAGAAACACTTCATGTCCGCAAAACATCAAGTGGGGATGATTATTTTATTGATTCCAAAGGCGATTATTGGAGAGTTTATAATTTTGTTGAAGGGGCTACTTGTTATGACAAGGTGGAAACGGAAGAAGATTTTTATCAAAGTGCATTAGCTTTTGGGAATTTTCAGTCCCTACTTGCAGAGTATAAAGCTAAGACGCTTCATGAAACGATACCACAATTTCATGACACGAGAAAACGATTTAATGATTTAAAGAAATCCATTGAGGAAAACGCTTCTGGAAGAGTGGCTGAAGTTCAAGAAGAAATAAAGTTCGCGTTGGAACGTGAAAAAGATGCAGATGTATTTGGAACGTTGCTTGCGGAAAATAAAATTCCACTGCGTGTTACACACAATGACACAAAGTTAAATAACATAATGATCGATGATGAAACAAGGAGAGGTATTTGTGTTATTGACCTAGATACAGTAATGCCGGGGCTTGCAATGAATGATTTTGGAGATGCGATTCGATTTGGAGCCAATACAGCAATGGAGGATGAGACGGATTTAAGTAAAGTTTCTTTGGATCTATCTTTATTTGAAATCTATGCCAAAGGGTTTTTAGAAGGCTGCAAAGGCAGTCTTACGCAAAAAGAAATCGAACTACTTCCTATGGGTGCAAAGATGATGACTTATGAGTGTGGGATGCGTTTTCTTGCTGACCACATTGATGGAGATCATTACTTTAAGATTCACAGAAAAAATCACAATCTAGATCGTGCCAGATGTCAATTTGCATTGGTCGCAGATATGGAAAAAAAGTGGGACGAAATGAAAAAGATTATTGAAAGACTTCAAAACAAATAAAGATTTAAAAAAGTGCCGTTGTAAAATGGCGCTTTTTTGTATAAAAAATTATTTATTTTAAAAATATAAGTGATATAATTTAAAAAAGTAAAATAAATCGCACCACAATGTAAAATAGAATTCCTAAATAGGAGGTTGGACTATGTTAGAGAAAACAAATGTAGAAACGAAATTGTCCAAGGAGGACTATAAACAAAAAATCACAAAATTACAGGAACGCTTAGGAGAACTACAAAGAGAATGTCAAATATTGAAAATTCCAGTGATGATTGTATTTGAGGGATTCGGAGCATCAGGAAAAGGGGTTCAGATTGGAAAATTGATTCAAAGTTTAGATCCAAGGGGCTTTTGCGTATACACAACGAAAGCAGAGACACAAGAAGAACAAATGCATCCTTTTCTTTGGAGATTTTGGACTAAAACACCGGAAAAAGGTAGGATTGCAATTTTTGATGGAAGTTGGTATCGAAAAGTTTTAATTGATCGATTTGAAAAAAAGACAAAAGAAAAAGAGGTAACGGAAGTTAATGAATCTATTTGCTCATTTGAAAGACAACTTTGTGATGATGGATGTGTGCTGATTAAATTATTATTAGATATTGATAAGACGGAGCAAAAAAAACGATTCAAAAAACTATTAAAAGCAAAAGAGACTAGCTGGAGAGTAAGTAAGGGAGATTTAAAAAGAAATAAACGATATGATGATTATCGTCAGATGATGGATGAGATGCTTTTGGCCACCAATACAAAGAAAGCACCGTGGGCGATTATAGAAGCCACTGACCGAAGATATGCCGCGGTTAAAGTTTATCAGATTGTGATTGATCGATTAGCAGAAGAGGTAGAAAAAAGAAAATCACCACATAAAACGGAAGAAGTTTCAGACGAAGTTATAGAAGAAAGGTTGTCACAAAAGTCCATTCTTTCCGAAGTGGATTTGTCACATTTTCTTACAAAAGAGGAGTATAAAAAAAGACTTAAAAAATGTCAAAAGAAAATACAAATTCTTCACGGAGAACTTTATAGAAGAAGAATACCAGTTATACTTTGTTTTGAAGGCTGGGATGCCGCTGGTAAAGGTGGTGTGATCAAACGGTTAACAGAAAAAATGGATCCACGTGGCTATGTGGTAAATCCAACCGCTGCACCAAATGATACAGAAAAGGCACACCATTATCTTTGGAGGTTTTGGAAAGCCATGCCAAAAGCAGGACATATCGCCATTTTTGATCGGACGTGGTATGGACGTGTTATGGTGGAGCGGGTGGAAGGCTTTTGTTCAATAGTGGAATGGAAAAGAGCATACAAAGAAATAAATGATATGGAAAAAAATCTTGTAAAAGAGGGAGCAATTGTTCTTAAATTTTGGCTTCAAATTGACAAAGATGAGCAAGAAAGAAGGTTTAAAGCCAGACAAGAAAATCCGTTGAAACAATGGAAAATCACAGAAGAAGACTGGCGAAATCGACAGAAATGGGATCAATATGAAAAAGCAATAGATGAAATGCTTTTAAAAACTTCAACGAATTATGCTCCTTGGGTGATTGTGGAGGCAAATAATAAATATTATGCTCGCATAAAAGTTATGGAAATGGTAATAAAAGCAATAGAAGAAAATTTACAGAAAAAATAATAAAAAATAAAGGAAATCCAAAAGGCTTGTCGAATATAATATATAGGGGAATGTTCATTTCAACTTAGAAGAAAAAATATTATGTTTGATAAAGGAGGGGAGTTATGTATTATTCAGAAGACATTGTAGAAGAAGTTAGGATGAAAAATGACATAGTAGATGTGATTTCTGGATATGTTCGTTTACAGAAAAAAGGAAGTTCTTATTTTGGACTTTGTCCATTTCATAACGAAAAATCCCCTTCTTTTTCCGTTAGCCGCAGTAAACAGATGTATTACTGCTTTGGATGTGGCGCCGGAGGTAATGTTTTTACCTTCGTAATGGAATATGAAAATTTTACATTTGTAGAGGCATTGAAGTTTCTGGCAGATCGAGTGGGAGTTGAGTTACCTGAGTTAGAATATTCTAAGGAGGCAAAAGAAAAGGCGGATTTAAAATCCCTGTTGTTAGAAATTAATAAAATTGCTGCCCAATACTTCTATGTTCAACTTAAATCTGAACGAGGAAAGATAGCTGATAATTATTTAAAACAAAGAGGGCTTACAGAAGAATTAATTCAAGGATTCGGACTTGGTTATTCCAATAAATATAGTGACGATTTGTTTTTATTCTTAAAAAAGCGTGGCTATAAAGAAGAAGATATTCGACAAGCAGGGCTTATAAATACAAGCGAAAAGAGTGGGGTATATGATAAATTTTGGAATCGTGTTATGTTTCCGATAATGGATGTTAATAACCGGGTTATTGGATTTGGCGGACGTGTTATGGGAGAAGGAAAACCAAAGTATCTAAATTCACCAGAGACGTTGATTTTTGATAAAAGTCGTAATCTTTATGGATTAAATCGAGCTAGAACATCGAGAAAATCATACTTCCTATTGTGTGAGGGATACATGGATGTGATTTCTTTACATCAGGCAGGATTTACCAATGCGGTTGCTTCTCTAGGAACTGCTTTTACGTCAGGACATGCTTCTTTAATAAAAAGATATGTACAAGAAGTGTATCTTACATATGATAGTGATGAAGCTGGTACAAAAGCAGCTTTAAGAGCAATGCCAATTCTGAAAGAAGCTGGAATTTCAGCAAGAGTTATAAGGATGGATCCATACAAAGATCCAGATGAATTTATTAAAAATCTCGGTGCAGAAGCATTTGAGAAAAGAATTAATGAGGCGAGAAATGGATTTATGTTTAGTTTGGAAATTTTGTCTCATAATTTTAACATGGAATCACCGGAAGGGAAAACTTCTTTTTTTAATGAAGCGGCAAAAAAACTGATTGAGTTTGAAGACGAACTGGAGCGAAATAATTATATTGAGGCAGTTGCAAAAACATATAAAGCAAGTGAAGAAAGTTTACGAAAACTAGTTGCAAAGACAGCAGTGATGCAAGGACTAGCGAAGCCAATAGAAAAGCCTAAAGCACCACCGGGAAGTCAAAAGCAACAAGAAAATGGTATCAATCGTTCTCAAAAGCTTTTGGTGACTTGGATGCTAGATAGCAAAAAAATATTTCAAATTATAAAATCGTATATTACGCCCGAAGATTTTACGGAGCCGTTGTATCAAAAAGTTGCTAGTTTGATTTATGAGCAATATGAGTTGGGAGAAGTAAATCCGGCAAAGATTATTAATTATTTTACGACGGAAGAAGAACATCGACAGGCTGCTTCTTTGTTTCATGAAAAGATCAAGCACAGGTCTACAAAAAAGGAACAAGAAGAAGCACTTAAAGAGACGATTTTGAGAGTGAAGTCTAACAGTATTGATTTTCATACAAGAAATTTAGATCCTACAGATATGGTAGGACTGCAAAAACTAATGAATGCAAAACGAGGATTGGAAGACATCAAGAAACTGCATATTTCTATTGAATAAGGATAAAATAAAATAACACAGGCTTATCTTTTAGATAGGCATAGGAAGGATGGACACATGGAAGAAAACGCACAGAAATTTATGGAGAAACTGAAAGAATTAGTTGCACTTGGAAAGAAGAAGAAAAGTATTTTGGAAATTCAGGAGATTAATGATTTTTTCAGCGACATAGACTTAAATGCAGAACAGATGGAAAAAGTGTTTGAATATCTTGAATCGAATAATATTGATGTATTACGAATCAATGTAGAAAATGATGATGATGTAGACATTATGATTACTGATGAAGATGAAGTTGATATGGAACACATCGATCTGTCAGTGCCAGATGGAGTCAGTATTGAAGATCCTGTCCGTATGTATTTAAAGGAAATTGGAAAAGTGCCATTGCTTAGTGCAGAACGTGAGATTGAATTGGCAAGACGCATGGAGGAAGGCGATGAAGATGCAAAGAAAGAATTGGCAGAAGCGAATTTGCGTCTTGTAGTTAGTATTGCAAAACGCTATGTTGGAAGAGGGATGCTCTTCCTTGATCTTATTCAAGAAGGAAATCTAGGATTGATCAAAGCGGTAGAAAAATTTGATTATCATAAGGGTTACAAATTTAGTACCTATGCTACTTGGTGGATTCGTCAGGCAATTACTCGAGCAATCGCAGATCAGGCTAGGACAATTCGTATACCAGTTCATATGGTGGAAACAATTAATAAACTTATTCGTGTCTCAAGACAGTTGCTTCAAGAACTTGGTCGGGAGCCATTGCCAGAAGAGATCGCGAAAGAATTGGATATGCCAGTAGATCGTGTACGTGAAATTTTGAAAATTTCTCAAGAGCCGGTTTCTTTGGAAACACCAATCGGTGAGGAAGAAGATAGTCATCTTGGAGATTTTATTCAAGATGATAATGTACCTGTTCCAGCAGAGGCAGCAGCTCAGACCTTACTTAAAGAACAGTTAGATAAAGTGTTAGATACTTTGACCGATCGTGAACAAAAAGTATTGCGTCTACGTTTTGGCATGAATGATGGTCGAGCAAGAACGCTAGAAGAAGTGGGAAAAGAGTTTGATGTAACTCGTGAGCGTATTCGTCAGATTGAGGCGAAAGCGCTTAGAAAATTACGTCATCCAAGTAGAAGCCGTCAACTGAAAGATTATTTAGATTAATTGGTATAGGTGAAACATGGAATTATCAAAGAGAATGCAGGCAGTTGCAGACTTTGTAACTGCAGGATACATAACAGCGGATATAGGCACAGATCATGCCTATATCCCTATTTATCTTATAGAACAGAATATTAGTCCAAAAGTATTTGCAATGGATATTAATGAAGGACCACTACTTCGTGCAAGAGAACACGTGTCTGCATATGGGTATGAAAAGAAAATAATTTTAAGACAGTCCGATGGGATGAAAGCATTAGAAGAAGGAGAGGCACAGAGCATTGTAATTGCAGGAATGGGTGGTGGGCTTGTTGTAAAGATTCTAAGTGATAGTTGGAAAGTTACATGTAGTTTAAAAGAATGTGTTTTACAGCCACAATCAGAAATTGCAAAAGTTCGTACGTTCCTTTTAGAACATGGATTTTCTTTTGTGGACGAGTCGATGGTATTAGAGGACGGAAAATTTTATCCGATGATGAAGGTCGTTCCACCATCTAAAGTGCATCCAAGTGAAGAATGGACAAAGTGTCAAATCCGTTATGGAAAGCTTTTGTTGGAGAGTAAGCATCCTGTTTTGAAATTGTTTCTTGAAAAAGAGATTGCAGTGAAAGAAGGATTGATTAACAAATTAAAAAAACAAGCAGGAGAATATGCTAATCAAAGAATTAAGGAACTTACTGAAGAGTTAAAACTGGCAAGAGAGGGAATGTCGTATTATGATCTGTAGAGAAATTATTAAAATTATAGAAAATCAGTATCCTAAAAGTGCAGCATTGAGTTTTGATAATGTAGGACTTCAAGTGGGGAGTTTTGACAAAGAAGTAAAAAACATCTATCTTGCCCTAGATGCAACAGATGAAGTGATTTCACATGCGATTGAAACGGGAGCTGATCTTTTGATTACACACCATCCTCTTATTTTTTCCCCATTAAAATCTGTAACAGAAGAAGATTTTATAGGTAGGCGTATTGTGAAGATGATTCAGAATGATCTTTCGTATTATGCAATGCATACGAATTATGATGTGTTGGGATTATCACAGCTTCTTTCCGATACAATTGGTCTAAAGGAAGCAAAGGTTCTTTGGGTTACAGAGGAAAGAAATGGATTTGAAAATGGAATCGGTAGGGTAGGAGATTTACAAACGACTGTTTCGTTGGAGGAATGTTGTGCAATAGTAAAGAATAAACTAAATTTAAGCTCTGTGAAGGTGTTTGGAGAGATGAGTCGCAAAATTAAACGTGTGGCAGTTTCACCAGGATCAGGAAAAGATGCCATTGAATTTGCCATTGAAGAAAAAGCGGATGTACTTATTACAGGTGATATAGGGCATCATGCAGGAGTGGATGCTATAGAACAGGGATTGGCGATCATCGATGCAGGTCATTATGGTACAGAACATATTTTTATACAAGATATGAAGGTGTTTTTGGAAAGAAATATTGCAGAAATTTACGTTGTGCCTGCTCCTATTAAACATCCATTTCGAGTGATTGTATAAATTTCAAAAGGCGGATAGGAGGAACGTTTATGAGTGAAAAGATGTGCAAAGTACAAATAGAAGATAAAATATTTGAATATGTGTTAGGGACTTCTTACAAAGAAATTGCGGAAGATTTTCAAAAATATTATCATTACCCAATTGTGCTCGTCTTGATCAATGACTACAGACTGCAAGAACTTAACAAAAAATTGAAAGAAGATTGTACCGTGCAATTTATCACTACAAAAGATCCCATTGGTTTTGAAACTTACAAAAGAAGTCTATGTTTTATGCTTGTGAAAGCAGTTTACGATGTTGGTGGACATGAAACTATTCAACAAGTTAGAATTCACTTCTCTTATGGAAACGGATATTATTGCACAATAGAAGGAACGCAAAAGCTAAATCAAAAGTTTTTAGAAAAAGTAAAGATGAGGATGAATCAACTTGTTTCTGAAAAAGTTCCAATAGACAAACAAACGATTAATACATCAAATGCGGTAGAACTATTCCGAAAACATGGAATGTATGACAAAGAACGATTATTTGAGTATCGTCGTGTTTCTAAAGTTAATATTTATCGAATGAATGAATTCGAAGATTATTTTTATGGATACATGGTACCAGATGCTGGATATTTGCAATTTTTTGATTTGTATTTATACGATGAAGGTTTTATTCTTCAAATGCCTTTGAAGGAAACACCAAATTTTGTACCCTCATTTGAGGATCGGCCAAAGTTATTTAAAGTTTTAAAAGATTCCCTTTTGTGGGGGGATTTACAAGGGATTCCTACGGTTGGTGCTTTAAATGATATGATTACAAGTTGTGATATGAGCGAGATTGTTTTAGTTCAAGAAGCTTATCAGGAGAGAAAGATTGCAGAGATTGCTAAGCAGATTGCGGAAAGAGAGAAGACAAAATTCGTTCTCATTGCAGGCCCTTCGTCATCTGGAAAAACAACATTTTCCCATAGATTGTCTGTTCAATTAAGAGTAAATGGGTTGCATCCACATCCAATTGCAGTTGATAATTACTTTGTTGATCGAGAATTTACTCCAAGGGATAAAGATGGAAATTATAACTTTGAATGTTTAGAAGCGATTGATATTCAAAAATTTAATGAAGATATGCAGGCCCTTCTATCAGGAGAAAAAGTATATCTTCCAATCTTTAACTTTAAGACTGGAAAACGCACCTATAGTTCCGTGCCGAAACAATTAGGTCCACAAGATATTTTAGTGATTGAAGGAATTCATTGTTTAAATCCAAAATTAACAGAAATGTTGGACAATGATAGTAAGTTCAAGATTTATATCAGTGCGTTAACGCAGCTTAATATTGACGAACATAATCGTATTCCATCCACAGATGGACGCCTGATTCGTCGAATTGTCAGAGATGCAAGAACAAGAGGGACTTCAGCGCAAGAAACAATTGCGATGTGGCCGTCAGTTCGAAGAGGAGAGGAGGAAAATATTTTTCCATTCCAAGAAGAAGCGGATGCCATGTTTAACTCTTCACTTTTATATGAGCTTGCCGTGCTAAAACAGCATGTAGAACCTTTGCTTTTTGGGGTAAATAAGGAATCGCCTGAGTACATTGAGGCGAAAAGACTTCTCAAATTTTTTGATTATTTTGTTGGAATTGGAAGTGAGTCAATTCCGACAAATTCCCTTTTAAGAGAATTTATTGGAGGCGGATGCTTTAACGTATAGGTAATAAAAAATGGAGTGTGTCGGATTTGAATGACACACTCCATTTTTATCAGTTTGATTTTACTTCTCTCCATAATTGATTGTAGATTGCATCATTTTCTACACCTAAGTAGTGGAAGGTTTCGCAATTAACTAAATCTGCAGGATCAGGAAAGATGATAGGACTATTTTTTAATTCGTCATCTTCAATAAGGTCTCGAAGAGCTGTGTTTGGTACAGAGTAAGTTGTGTAGTTGAAATTCATCAATGCAATGTCTGGACGACATAGGAAATCGATAAATTTTTCTGCATTCTCTTTATGTTTTGCATTTTTTGGAATAACCCATCCGTCAATCCAAAGATTGGATCCTTCTTTAGGAATTACGTATTCAAGATTTGGATTTTCTGATTTCGTATAATGAGCTTCTCCAGAGTAAATTACCCCAATTGCAGCTTCGTTTCCAATCATTTTATCTCTTACTTGATCAATGACATAGGCTTGTACCAATGGCTTTTGTTTGATTAAAAGTTGTTTTGCTGCATTAAGTTCGTCAAGGTCCGTCGAATTTAGGGAATGTCCTAGATATTTTAGAGTTACTCCAAATGCATCTCGTACACTATCTTGCATTAAAATACTATCTTTGTATTTTTCATCCCACAAACAACTCCAACTATCAATTGGTTCGTCTACAAGCATTGTGTTGTATAAAATACCAACTGTCCCATAGAGATAGGGAACCGAATATTTGTTTTCTGGATCAAATTCTCTAGAATGTTCCAGATAAGTTTTATCAATATACTTGTAATTTGGCATATGATCAAAATTAATCTCTGCTAAAAGATCATTTTGAATCATTCGTTGAATCATATAATCAGAAGGACAGACCACATCGTAAGCAATTGCGCCGGATTGAATTTTTGGATACATGATTTCGTTAGTTTCGTATTCTTCATAGATTACATCAATGCCTGTTTCTTTTTCAAACAGATCAAGAACTTTTGGATCAATGTATTCTCCCCAATTATATACAATCACTTGATTATTACTAGAAGATCCGTTGTTTGATTTATAGAAAAATCCTCCAGTCACAATTAGAATTATAATTGTAGCGGGTACCACAGTACGTAAAAGTGTTTTTACACGTTTGCAAAATGTTCGGTTAGTTGTGGGTTTGACCTTTTTTTTCTGTGCTTTATCATCTGGCGTGATGTTAATAAGAAGTAATAAGATCAGCACAGTTACGAACATAATCGTAGAAAGTGCATACATCTCAGGTTTGATTCCCTTGCGTACTTCGCTATAAATTTTGGTAGATAATGTTTCTACGCCAGGACCTTTTGTAAAGTGAGTAATTACAAAATCATCAAGTGACATAGTAAAGGAAAGAAGGAATCCTGAAAATACACCTGGAAGAATGTCTGGAAAAACAACTTTAAAAAAGGCGTATAAAGGGGAAGCACCGAGATCCAAGGCAGCTTCGTAGGTACTTTTCCGTGTTTGTTTTAACTTTGGCATTACACTTAAGATAACATAGGGAATATTAAATGTAATATGCGCAAGAAGGATGGTATTGAATCCTAGAGAAAACCGGAAAGCAATAAATAAAAGCATCAGGGAAATTCCTGTTACAATGTCTGCATTTAGCATAGGAATATTTGTTACAGCCATCATAAATGTGCGCATTTTTGGTCGCATTGCATGAATACCAATGGCTGCAATTGTCCCAATTAGTGTTGCTATTAAAGCTGACAAAAGTGCAATAACAAGAGTGGTATATAAAGCACTCATAATTGCTTCATTTTCGAAAAGTGAAAGATACCATTTGCCAGTAAATCCGCCCCATTTTGCTCGAGATTTCGAACGATTAAATGACAAAACAATTAAGGTTACAATGGGTGCATATAAAAGTATCACAATTAAAATAAGATAAAATCGTTTTAACGCGTTTTTTATCAAAATGCTGTTCCCTCCCCGTCTTTGTCGTATTTGGCAATGATTGCCATACTTGCAATAATAAATATCATAAGGACAAGTGACAGACCAGAACCTACATTCCAATTACTACCTTGTTTAAATTCTTGCTCAATGACATTTCCTATGAGAAGAATTTTACTTCCGCCAAGAAGATCTGAAATAACAAACGTCGTAAGTGAAGGAACGAAAACCATAGTAATACCACTTATAATTCCAGGGATACTAAGTGGAAAGATGATTTTAGAAAAAGTCTGTACTGTATTGGCTCCAAGATCCCTTGCTGCAAAAATAACATCTTTATCAATTTTGGATAAGACATTGTAAATGGGCAAAATCATAAATGGAAGAAAGTTATATACCATCCCAAGTACAATGGCATATGGTGTGTTGATTAATGCTTGTTCTGGTAAATGCAGAAAGCGAAGAACCATATTAATGACACCATTTTTTTCTAGCAAATTTTGCCAAGCGATTGTACGTAAGAGAAAGTTCATCCACATTGGCATAATAAAAATAAGAACAATAAAACTAGTTTGATTGACTTTTTTTTCAGACAAAATCATTGCCAGTGGATAAGCAAGAATTAAGCAAAGGAATGTGCTTATAAAAGAAAGCAACAGTGCAAGCCCAAGAGCTTTTAAATTTTCAGGAGTTGTAATGGCTGCGAGATTTTTCAAGGTAAAAGATCCCGTTGTATCTGTAAGTCCATAATACACAATCATAAGAAGTGGTATAATCGTAAAAGCGATTACCCAAAGCATATATGGACCAGTTAGTATTTTTTTATTCTTCAATTCCAACAGCCTCCGCATCTTCAGATTCTGGTTTTTTCATGATCTGGATATCAAAAGGATCTACTTTTATGCCCACCTCAGTTCCAACAGGAAACATATCGGTGCTATGTACAAGTAGTGTATAGTTGTTTGCTTCGACCTCCATTTCATAGTGTACACCTTTAAAGATAAGATGAGAAACAACACCATTAATGGTTCCTTCATTAGGCTTTACTAGATCAATATCTTCTGGACGAATGACAGCATCTACAGGTTTATTATGACCAAATCCTTCGTCTACACATTTCCAAGTGGTTCCCAACATTTTTACGACATGATCTTCTACCATTACAGCAGAGAGAATATTGCTATCGCCAATAAAATCTGCAACGAATGCATTTTGTGGTTCATTATAAATATCTTCAGGAGTGCCGATTTGTTGAATGTACCCCTGGTTCATGACTACGATTGTGTCAGACATAGTAAGTGCTTCTTCTTGATCATGAGTTACAAAGACGAAGGTAATCCCTAGTTCGTTTTTTAAGCGAATTAATTCATACTGCATATCTTGGCGAAGTTTTAAATCAAGGGCACCTAAAGGTTCGTCCAAGAGAAGTACTTTTGGCTCATTTACGATTGCGCGTGCAATTGCAATCCTCTGTTGCTGTCCACCACTTAAAAGTTCTGGACTACGATCTTCGAAACCTTCTAAATTTACAAGTTTTAAAGCATAGCGGATTTTATCTTTGATGTAGTTTTTCGACTTTCCTTTAATTTTAAGTCCAAATGCAATGTTTTCAGCAATGGTCATATGAGAAAATAAAGCGTATTTTTGGAAAACGGTGTTTAATTGTCTCTTGTTTGGTGGGAGATTATTAATATTTTTTCCATCAAAGATTATATTTCCTGAATCTGGAGTTTCAAAACCGCCAAGAATTCGAAGTAACGTTGTTTTTCCACAACCGCTTGGTCCTAAAAGAGTAAGAAATTCATTCTCTCGTATGTATAGATTTAAATGGTCAAGGATGACATTCTCATCAAATGATTTTGTGATATCTACAATATCAATTAATTTATTAGACATTTCATTCCTCCATGTAAGTTTTTTATCAATTAAAAGCGTTTAAATATGCATCTTTGTATAAATTTCTGCATACAAACCTATTATATAAGAAGTATTCAGAGTGTGCAATCATTAATTTATGTTTAAAATTCATTGATTAACTGTACATTTTGCAAAA
>JARIEI010000163.1 GCA_029256845.1 Ruminococcus sp.
TATCCAGAGAATATCAAAAACAATGTGGAAGCTATTGTGAATGGGGATGTTGAATTTCTTCATCCATTCTTATCTTTTGAATCCGAAAAAATTCTTTGTGAAAGATTAATAGAAGAATTTTCAAATAGATTTTCTATCCCTAGTACAGAGATTTCTTTCGCTGTGCATAAGGCATGGACAGAACTTTCCGCTTGCCGACGGGACATCCAAAAAAAGGGGGAAGAAACCATTGCATTTTTAGATCGAACTGGAAATAGAGGCATCGTTCTTGCAGGACGTCCTTACCACATTGATCCCGAAGTAAATCATGGAATTCCTGAGCTAATTAACTCCTACAATATTGCTGTTTTAACAGAAGATTCTGTTTCTCATTTACAGAATGTAGATCGCCCATTAAACGTAATGGATCAATGGATGTTTCATTCAAGATTATATGCCGCTGCAAGTTATGTAAAAACAAAAGAGAACCTTGATTTGATCCAACTCAATTCTTTTGGCTGTGGGCTTGATGCAGTAACCACAGACCAAGTCGCTGATATTTTAAATGGATCGGATAAAATATACACTGTCCTTAAAATAGATGAAGTAAATAACCTTGGTGCTGCTAGAATTCGAATTCGTTCTCTTCTTGCCGCTATTAAAGTTCGAGAAAACCGCAAAGAAAAAAGAACCATTCAAAGTGCATCTATTGAAAAAGTGCAATTTACAAAAGAAATGCGAAAAACTTATACTATCCTTTGTCCGCAAATGTCTCCGCTTCATTTTGAGTTTTTAGAGCCCGCATTTTGCTCCTACGGATATAAGTTAAAAGTACTTCCAACCGACAATAAACATGCCATTGACACTGGACTAAAATATGTAAATAATGATGCTTGTTACCCATCTTTGATTGTTGTTGGTCAGATTATGGATGCTATATTATCTGGTGAATATGATACCGATCAATTAGCCGTTATCATTACCCAGACAGGTGGTGGATGCCGTGCTTCCAATTATATTGGTTTTATAAGACGAGCTCTAAAAAAAGCAGGATACGCACATATTCCAGTTATTTCTTTAAATCTTAGTGGCTTAGAAGATCATCCTGGATTCAAAATCACACCTGTACTTGCATTAAAAGGACTCTATGGTATTGTATTTGGAGATATTTTTATGAAATGTCTTTATCATATGCGACCATACGAAAAAATAGAAGGAACTGCGGAAGCATTACATAAAAAATGGGCCACAACGTGCAAAAATTTTCTACAAAAATCCTATCCTTCCAGACATGAATTTAGAAAGATTTGTAAAGGTATTATTAAAGATTACGATCAGATGGAATTGCTCCAAACAAAAAAACCACGTGTTGGAATTGTAGGAGAAATCCTAGTAAAGTTTTTACCTGCTGCAAACAATCATCTTGTTGATCTTCTAGAAGCTGAAGGGGCTGAGGCTGTGGTACCGGATTTGCTTGATTTCTTTATGTACTGTTTCTACAATCAAAACTTCAAAGCCTCTCACCTGGGATTAAAAAAATCCAAAGCCATGCTTGGAAATCTCGGTATTTTGCTTTTAGAGTGGTTTCGTGCCCCAGCTTCGAAAGCATTTGATCGTAGCATCCATTTTAATGCACCACCAAAAATCACGAAACTTGCGGATATGGCTTCCGAAATCGTTTCCATTGGTAATCAAACAGGTGAGGGATGGTTTTTAACAGGAGAAATGTTAGAACTCCTAGAATCCAATACCCCTAATATTGTATGCACACAACCATTTGCTTGTCTTCCAAATCATGTTGTAGGAAAAGGTGTGATAAAGGAATTACGTAGAAAACATCCTGGAGCAAATATTGTTGCGATTGATTTTGACCCTGGCGCCAGTGAAGTAAATCAATTAAATCGCTTAAAATTAATGTTATCTACTGCAAACAAAAATCTTGATTCTGCAGCAGACTAAAAAAATCGGAGTATGTCCAAATTGCATACTCCGATTTTTATTTTCCTTTTATTTAAGAACGTTTAAAATATCTCGAGGTGTTTTTGCCAACCACTGCGCCCCTGCATCTATAAGTTCTTCTTTTGTTCCATATCCGTATTCTACACCTAGGGAGTGAACTCCTGACTGCTTCGCACCAATCATATCATAACTGGTATCCCCAATCATCACGATCTGTTCTCGTTTTGTACAGTTGCATTGTTCTAGAACATATTCGATCACTTCTGATTTTTTCGTTCTTGTTAAATCCATATAAGATCCACCAATGAAATCAAAATATTGTGAAAGTCCAATATGATCCAAAACGATGTGAGCCAAATGTTCTGGTTTTGATGTGGCAACAAGCAACTGATATCCCTTATTTTTCAATGTTTGAAGCACTTCTGGAATTCCATCATAAACAGTATTCTCATAAATGCCTTTATCCACATAATATTCTCGAAAATGTCCCACCGCTTTTTTGCTCTCTTCTTCTGAAAAACCACAAAACAATTCAAATTGCTTGGCAAGTGGTGGTCCCACAAAACTTCGTAATTGTGAAATATCCTCAACTTCCATTCCATATTTTTTTAACGCATGTTGCACTGAATTCATAATTCCCGGTCCAGAATCTGTCAATGTACCATCTAGGTCAAATAATACTGTTTGTATATTCATGTTAAAAACTCCTAATTTGATCTTCCTCTTCATTTTGTGTATTTATAATTTTTCGAATGATAACATAATATCCAAAATCATCTCTTACTTTCACAAAGACTCTATCATTTACTTTGTGTCCCATAATTGCTTTCCCTATAGGAGACTCTATGCTAATCCGTCCATTGATTGAACTTCCTCTTACAGAAGTAACAAGACGGTAAGTTTCTACTTCATCGTCATCTTCAAAATAAAGTTCCACTGTATTGTTCATTCCAACTTCATCTGCTTTTGACTCATCTTCTACTATGACAGCCGTTTTTAGCATTCTCTCCAAATACCGAATGCGACTTTCATTTTTATTTTTTTCCTTTTTTGCTGCGTGATATTCGAAGTTCTCACTTAAATCTCCATGTGCTCTTGCCTCTTTTACAGCCTCTATCAGTTCTTTTCGAACAACAACTTTGCGGTGTTCTATTTCTTCCTCTATTTTTTTGTAATCACTTTTTGTTAATTTTTCACTCATTTTATCAATTTCCTTTTAACAAAATAAGAAAGTTTTGGCAGGAAAACCTACCAAAACCTCCTGTTTAGATTCTATCTTTCACCTATTTAATAATTAAGGATTTTCCTGTCATTTCTTTTGGTTGTTCCATACCCATAAGTTCAATAAGTGTTGGTGCAATATCCGCAAGGCATCCACCTTCTCTTAATTTGTAAGATGGATCTGCGTTTACCAAAATAAATGGAACTGGATTTGTAGTATGCGCTGTAAATGGTTCTCCTGTTTCTCCATCAATTAACTGCTCTGCATTTCCATGATCTGCACAAATAAACATTTGTCCATTTACTTCTTTGATTGCTTCTACCGCTCTTCCTACACATTCATCTACCGCTTCTACCGCTTTAATAGCTGCTGCTTCAACCCCTGTATGTCCTACCATGTCAGGGTTCGCAAAGTTGATGATGATCACATCATACTTATCAGACTTGATGGCATCTACTAATTTGTCACACACTTCAAACGCACTCATCTCTGGTTGAAGATCATAAGTTGCAACCTTTGGAGATTTCACAAGGATACGATCCTCTCCTTTGTTTGGTTCCTCTACACCACCATTAAAGAAAAATGTAACGTGTGCATATTTTTCTGTTTCCGCAATACGAGCCTGTGTCATATTGTGATCAGCAAGGAACTGTCCAAATGTATTTGTAATCTCTTCTTTTACAAATGCTACTTGTTTATTTGGAATCGTAACATCGTATTCTGTAAAGCATACAAATGTAGTCTTAATTCTCTCTCCTCTATCAAATCCTGTAAATTCATCATCACAGAACGTTCTTGTGATTTCTCTGGCTCTGTCTGGTCTAAAGTTAAAGAAGATAACAGAATCGTGATCTTTAATTGTTGCAACTGGAGCACCATTCTTTTCAACTACAGTTGGAAGTACAAATTCATCTGTTTTATCTGCATCGTAAGAAGCCTGGATTCCTTCTGTAGCAGATGTTACTTTTTCACCTTCGCCATTTGCCAATGCGCGATATGCTTTTTCTACACGATCCCAGCGGTTGTCACGATCCATTGCATAATAACGTCCCATAAAGGATGCAACTTCACCCACACCGATTTCTTTCATTTTTTCTTCTAACTTTCCTACATATTCTTTTCCAGAAGCTGGTGGAGTATCACGTCCATCAAGGAAACAATGTACGTATACCTTTTCAATTCCTTGACGTTTTGCAAGTTCAAGAAGTCCGTAAATATGTTCAATGTGGCTATGCACACCACCATCAGAAACTAATCCGAACATATGAAGCGCAGAATCATGTTCCTTTACATTTTCACATGCAGAAAGGAGTGCTTTGTTTTCAAAGAAATCTCCGTCCTGAATTGCTTTTGTAATCTTTGTAAGATCCTGATAAACAATTCTTCCTGCACCCATATTTAAATGTCCAACCTCTGAATTACCCATTTGTCCGTCTGGAAGTCCTACATGAAGACCACTGGCATTTCCTTCCACAAAAGGATACTCTTTCATCAATTGATCCATAACTGGTGTTTTTCCTAAAGCAACTGCGTTTCCACAATTGTTTTTATTTAAACCATAACCATCCAATATCATTAATACAGTTGGTTTTTTACTCATTTTAAATCTCCTTTTCTTAAAAAAGAATACCACGAAAGAAGTACTTATATTCCATTCTAATGAAGCATAAGACTGCCCTCGTGGTAATCGCTTTATCTTGCACCCTAATAGCGCTAGATTTTTACTTTATTATTTATAGTTTACAATTTTACCAAAGTCAGCCTTTAAAGATGCTCCACCTACAAGACCTCCATCGATGTCTTCCTGAGCGAACAACTCTGGTGCTGTAGCTGCGTTCACAGATCCACCGTACTGAATACGGATAGCTGCTGCTGTAGCATCATCATAAATTTCAGCGATGCAAGCACGAATTCCAGCACAAACTTCCTGAGCCTGCTGTGTTGTAGCTGTTTTACCTGTTCCAATAGCCCAGATTGGCTCGTATGCAATCACTGCTTCTTTTGCCTGATCAGCTGTTACATTCTGGAATCCAACTTTCACCTGCTGACGGATAAAGTCCATAGTAACACCTTGTTCTCTTTGCTCTAAAGTTTCTCCACAGCACATAATTGGTGTAATGCCATGTTCGAATGCTTTCAAGATTTTTTTGTTTACATCTTCGTTTGTTTCACCAAAATATTCTCTTCTTTCAGAGTGTCCTAATACTACGTATTTAACACCTGCATCCACAAGCATTTCTGGAGAAATTTCGCCTGTGTAAGCACCTTTTTCTTCAAAGTACATATTTTCTGCACCAACTTGAATATTTGTTCCTTTTACAGCTTCTACAACTGGAACGATGTCGATTGCTGGTACACAAAATACTACATCCACTTCTTCATTTGCTACTAATGGTTTTAATTCTTCAACTAAAGCAACTGCTTCACTTGGAGTTTTATTCATTTTCCAGTTTCCTGCGATAATTTTTTTTCTTGACATGATAAAAATTCTCCTTTGTTTTATACAATATTTAAGTATATCCTGGTCTTTGCAATTCTTATAGGTCGTTCGCTGCTGCTACACCTGGAAGTTCTTTTCCTTCAAGGAATTCCAAAGATGCTCCACCACCTGTAGAGATATGTGTCATTTTGTCTCCATATCCTAACTGGTTAACTGCTGCTGCTGAATCACCACCACCGATAATTGTTACAGCATCTGTTTCTGATAATGCTTCTGCAACTGCTTTTGTTCCTGCTGCAAATTTTGGCATCTCAAAGCATCCCATTGGTCCGTTCCATACAACAGTCTTTGCACTCTTAACTGCTTCTGCATAAAGTTCAGCTGTCTTAGGTCCGATATCGAGTCCCATCCAACCATCTGGAATATCTTCACGACCAATTACTTTTACTTCTGCATCATTGGAGAATTTATCAGCAATAACACTATCCACTGGAAGAAGAAGTTTCACACCTTTTTCTTCTGCTTTTTTGATCATATCTGCTGCATACTGTACATAATCTTCTTCAAGAAGAGAAGATCCAACACTTTCACCTTGTGCTTTGATGAATGTAAATGTCATTCCTCCACCAATGATCAATGTATCTACTTTATCAAGAAGGTTTTCAATTACAGAAATCTTGCTTGAAACTTTTGCTCCACCAAGAATTGCAACGAATGGTCTTTCTGGATTTTCTACTGCATTTCCAAGGAAATCAATTTCTTTTTGCATTAAGTATCCAACAACTGCTGTATCAACGAACTGTGTTACACCTACATTTGAGCAGTGTGCTCTATGAGCGGTACCAAATGCGTCGTTTACAAACACATCACATAAAGATGCAAGATCTTTGCTAAATGCTTCTCCGTTCTTTGTTTCTTCTGCTCTGTAACGTGTGTTTTCGAGAAGAATCACATCTCCATCATTCATAGCTTCTACTGCTGCTTTTGCATTTGGTCCTACTACTTCAGGATCTGCTGCAAATTTCACTTCCTGTCCAAGAAGTTCAGATAAACGAACAGCAACTGGTGCTAAAGAAAGTTCTGGCTTAGGCTCTCCCTTTGGTTTTCCAAGATGTGAGCAAAGAATGATCTTTCCGCCATCTGCAATTAATTTCTTAATTGTTGGAAGTGCTGCAACAAGACGGTTTTCATCTGTAATTTTTCCTTCCTGTAATGGTACGTTAAAATCGCATCTTACTAGAACTTTTTTTCCTTTTACATTAATATCATCTACTGATTTTTTGTTAAGCATTTGTTCTGCCTCCCGATTTAAATTCTTTTTGTTTATCAAAGAAAAAAGGTCCGGTCCACTTTGAGACCGGACCCTTTCCTGAGTCTATTTTCAGAGGTCATCTTCCTCCATAAAACTATGGATTAAAGTAATGTTCCGAAATGTTTGATTGTTCTTACCATCTGGCTTGTGTAAGAGTTTTCATTGTCATACCAAGATACAACCTGAACCTCTGTTGTTCCATTGTCAAGTGGAAGAGCCATTGTCTGAGTAGCATCAAATAATGAACCAAATCTCATACCTACGATATCGCTTGAAACGATTTCATCTTCGTTGTATCCGAATGATTCGTTAGAAGCTGCTTTCATTGCTGCGTTGATTTCGTCAACTGTAACGTGTCCATCAACTACTGCTGTAAGGATTGTTGTAGATCCTGTTGGAGTTGGAACTCTCTGTGCAGAACCGATTAATTTTCCATCAAGTTCTGGAATAACAAGACCGATTGCTTTAGCTGCACCTGTTGAGTTAGGAACGATATTAACAGCTGCTGCACGTGATCTTCTTAAATCCCCTTTTCTCTGTGGTCCATCAAGTGTCATCTGATCTCCTGTGTAAGCGTGAATTGTGCACATGATACCAGATTTGATTGATGCAAGATCATTTAAAGCTTTTGCCATTGGAGCTAAGCAGTTTGTTGTACAAGAAGCTGCTGAAATGATATTGTCTTCTTTTGTAAGTAATTCGTGGTTTACATTGTAAACGATTGTTGGAAGGTCTTTTCCTGCTGGTGCAGAAATAACAACTTTCTTTGCTCCTGCTTTGATGTGAGCTGCTGCTTTTTCTTTTGATGTATAGAAACCTGTACACTCAAGAACTACGTCTACACCGATTTCTCCCCATGGAAGTTCTTCAGCGTTAGCTTTTGCGTAGATTTTGATTTCTTTTCCATCAACTGTGATAGAATCTTCACCAGCTGTTACTTTATCAGCTAATGCATATCTTCCCTGTGTTGAATCGTATTTTAATAAGTGAGCTAACATGCTAGGAGATGTTAAGTCGTTAATTGCAACTACTTCATATCCCTCTGCGCCAAACATCTGTCTGAATGCAAGACGTCCAATACGTCCGAAACCATTAATCGCTACTTTTACTGCCATGATTAATTCCTCCTAAAGTTTAAAAAAGTTATTAACTGTTACACAGCCATATATTGTGAAATCTTTGGCAGACTTATGCCGCCTAGACTCATCAACTACGCTTAATTGTACTAAATTAAAGACAAAATTTCAAGTAAAATTTAAGATTTTATAGAAGTTGCTGAAAAATCGGCTTTCTTCCACAAAATTCTGTATAATATTT
>JARIEI010000170.1 GCA_029256845.1 Ruminococcus sp.
AAACAGAATCCATTTCTTGTGAAACCAAATCACCATGAATTAGGGGAACTTTTTCACACAACCATTTCATCCAAAGAGATGGCGATTACGTATGCTAAGCAATTGCAAGAAATGGGCGCGAAAAACGTATTGGTTTCGATGTCAGCACAAGGAGCTGTATTTCTTTCAGAAAAAGGGGATGTTATAAAGAAAGATGCTCCAAAAGGAGAAGTGGTCAATGCGGTTGGAGCAGGAGATTCTATGGTTGCAGGATTTTTGGCAGGATGGCAGGAAAAACAAGATTACGAATATGCGTTTTATACGGCACTTGCGGCAGGAAGTGCAAGTGCATTTTCGAAAGAACTTGCGACGAAAGAAGAAATAAAAAAACTACGAGCTTCTTTGGTGTAAGTCCGCAGTTTTGTTTGATAGAATCAAGTGGAGATATTAAAAAAATCAAGATCTTTTTGAGATTTTGACAACTGAACATGCACAGAAGCGGAAGGAACTTTTAAACTTTCTTCTGCTTCGTCAGCTGTTTTGAAAAGACGATCTTCAGTTAGTCTTAGAGCACCGCAAGAACCAATCAATTGTACGATGTAAATATTATTTTGTTTGCTAACTACTTTTCCCCGGATTGCTTTTGGACTATTTTCTATAATATAACATGTATCACCACGTTTAAAAGACATACACTTCACCTACTTTCATCAAATGAAATTTAATGTATGTGTATTATACAAAAAAAAGGGTTTTGCGTCAATGTAAGAAAGGAGTAAAAAAGTAAATGAAAAAAGTACTACTTTTGACAACAGGGGGAACCATTGCTGCACGAGAAAGTGGGAATGGACTTGCCCCAGATATTAATAGTGAAGATATTATCGCATTACTTCCTGAATTAAAACATAGTTTTCAAATAGATACGAAAGATATTCTCAATTTAGATAGCTCGAACATTCAACCAGAAGAGTGGCAGTATATCGCGCAAGTAGTTGCAGAACAATTGCCGTTTTATGATGGAGTGATCATAACACATGGAACGGACACTATGGCGTATACAGCATCAGCACTAAGTTTTATGTTACAAAATCTAAAAAAACCAGTTGTTTTAACTGGCGCACAGATTCCGATTGAGCAGATGTTCACAGATGCAAAAAGAAATTTGCAAACGGCTTTTGCAGCAGTTGATTTAGGAATTCCGAAAGTGATGATCGCGTTTTTTGATAAAATTATTAATGGATGTAGAGCGGTAAAAGTGCGTACATTAGGATTTAATGCATTTGAAAGCATTTCTGCTTCCTACATCGGAGAAGTGTACGCAGATGGGGTGCATTGGAATGAGAATTATTTTATCAATCAAAAAAAGAAAGGAGAATTTTCCTTAAAAGATCAGTTATGTACCGATGTATTTTTGCTAAAATTAATTCCAGGGACAAATCCAGAAATTTTTGATATGCTGTTGCATATGAAATATCGAGGAATTGTAATTGAAGCCTTTGGAGCTGGTGGGACTCATTTTGAGCGAAGAAATCTTCTGCCGAAATTAAAACGATTGGTAGATCATGGAATTACTGTCGTTGCAAGAAGTCAGTGTCTATATGAAAAGAGTGATTTTTCCCTATATGAGGTTGGACAAAAATTATTAGACTGTGGAGTGATTCCTGGAAGAGATATGACAACAGAGGCGATTGTGACAAAGCTGATGTGGGCACTTGGACAGACAGAGGATAAAGATGAGATTCGAAAGATTTTTGATACAAATTATGTGGATGAGGTTACATTTTAAAAGGGAAGCCATGCGGCTTCCCTTATTTTAATTCTTCCAATCTTCCAAAACTTTTACAAGCTGAGAAAATTTCATTCCATTGGAGGCTTTTACTAAGATGGTATCGTCCTCTTTAATCACCGAATGGATGGAATTTAGGAATTCATCTTTTGTTTTAAAATATAATGTTTTTGTTGCACCTGATGTATGGATTGCTCCATCAGCCATTTCTTTTGCCAAATCGCCAATGCAAATCAGTTGATCGATGGAAAGGGAAGCGGCATATTGTCCTACTTCGTAGTGCATTTCTTTTTCTGTTTCGCCAAGTTCGAACATGTCTCCTAGAATTGCTACTTTTCGACCATTTGCTTTAGACAGAACATCTAAAGATGCTTTCATGGATACGATGTTGGCATTATAGCAGTCATCGATGATAGAGAGGTGCTCTGTTTTAATCAAGTGATTTCGGCCTGCAATGGTATTGGCGTGTTCGATTCCTCGTTTGATTTCGGAATCAGTCATACCAAGAATTCGACCAGCAGCAATGCCAGCAAGGGCGTTTAGAACCATGTGGAATCCAGGAATTGGAATATGGGCGGTAAAGGTAGAATCCGGTGTATGGAAACAAGCAGTGGTACCTTCTAACCCAAGATCATTGATATCGGTTGCATAAAATTTATTGTTATCTGAAAGTCCAAAGAAGATTGGTGCTTTTCCGTGGACAGAAGTTACCGTAGAAAGCAAATCGTCTTCGCCATTTAAAATCACAGAACCAGATGGATTCATAAATTGGAACATGGCTGTTTTTGCCTTTAAAATACCTTCTCTTGATTTTAAATTTTCCAAATGGGCATATCCAATATTTGTAAGGATACAAAGGTCAGGGCGTGCAACTTTTGCAAGACGTTCCATTTCTCCAAATTCGCTAATTCCCATTTCTAAAACAGCAACTTCATGCTCTGTAGTAATATTAAAAATAGTCAGTGGAAGTCCAATTTCGTTATTTAAATTGCCTTGTGTTTTTAGAACATGGAATTTTTCGCCTAAGATAGAGGCAATCATTTCCTTTGTGCTAGTTTTTCCAACACTACCAGAAATTCCAACTACTTTTATATTCAAAGAGGTGCGATAATGTTCGGCAAGATCTTTTAGAGCCTGTTCACAGGAAGTTACATGAATATAGGAAAAATCTGCATCTTCAAAGAGCTCTTCAGACAGAGCACATAGTGCACCATTTTCCATTACTTGTGGAATAAAGCAATGTCCATCTACACGTTCCCCACGAATAGCAACAAAAAGACCATCCTTTTGGATGTTACGGCTATCAATAGTGACACTAGAAACTTCTTGAATAAGCTGGTCAGGATTGCCGTGGTACACGCCGTTACAAGCGGCAGTGATTTCTTTTAAAGTCATATTTTTCATAGTGGCTCCTTATCGTTACTGATATCTTGCTTCCAAAGATTTTTTGATGATCAGCTCGCATAATTCATTGTATTCGATACCAGCAGCTTTTGCTTCTTTTGGAAGAAGGCTGGCAGCTGTCATACCAGGAAGGGTGTTCATTTCAAGGCAGTATAAGTTTTGATTTTCGTCAAGAAGAAAATCAGCACGGCTGTAGACATTTAATTTTAATGCTTGAAATGCTCTTACGGTAAGTTCTTGCATACGTGTTGTAATTTCTTCGCTGATATTGGCAGGGCATACTTCTTCGGTTGCGCCGGCTTGATATTTATTTGCATAATCAAAGAATCCTGTTTTTGGAATGATTTCTATAGGAGGAAGGGCAACACCATCAATGATACCACAGGCAAATTCTCGGCCTTTGATGTAGGTTTCAATGACAACTTCATCTTCATATTTGAAAGAGTTTTTTAATGCCTCTTCGTATTCTTCTTTTGAATTTACAATATAGACTCCAATGCTAGAACCACCAGAACAAGGTTTTACCACAACAGGGAAAGAAAGGCCAAGTGCCTCTAGATCGGTTTCTTTTGCATCTTTGTGCAGGCATACTCCATCAGGCGTATCTACACCAGACTGTAAGAAAATCTGTTTGGTAAGTCCTTTATCCATAGCTACCGCACACCCAAGAGAATCTGGGCCAGTGTAGCGGATACCAAGAAGATCAAAGGTGGCTTGTAATTTTCCATTTTCGCCCTCTCCGCCGTGAAGACCAATAAACGTAATGTCTGCCATTTTACATAATTCAATTACATTTGGTCCGAGGAAAGAAGCGGATTGGTCCGGTCTAGATGCTTTTATGGCTTCTAGATCTGGCTCTGCGGTGCTTACTGTTTTTGCAATTTCAAGTCCATGTCCAGGAAGGGTAAAGACCTCTTCTAAGTGTTCTTTATCATATGGCAATCCCATATATACGTCTAGTAAGAACGCATCGTGTCCGTTTTCTAATAGTGTCTTACAAATCCCAGCACTGGAAGAAAGGGAAACGTCTCGTTCGGTACTAAGCCCGCCAGCTAAAACTATAATTTTCATGATTCATGATCTCCTTTGGAATAAGCATTATTTAATAATTTTGTTTTTGTGTCGTATAGTTTTTGAGAAAGGTCTACATAGACTTTGTGAGGGTTAAATAAACGTTTTGTTTCGTCCCATAAGGTTTCTTTCTCTTGTTGACAGTATTTGGCAATCTCCATTACATTTGGAGAATTGTATACGCAAGAACCATTGATAAAAACTGGTTTTAAAATTTCGCGCATAGTATAAGAACCACCTTCTAATTTTGTCTTTTTCCAGGTGGCATTTGGATCAAAGAGAACAAGATCCTTTTCGGTATCATAAGTCTCATCTGCAAAACAGATAAGATCGGCACGCATTTTACCAGTTTCTTTATCATAAATTCGGAAAATTGTCTTATTTCCCGGATTGGTGATTTTTTCGGTGTTTTCAGAAATTTTTATTTTTGGAATGAAAGTTCCAGTTGCATCTTGAATGGCAGCAAGTTTATAAACACCGCCAAATGATGGGCAATCTTTTGAAGTGATCAGATTAGTACCTACACCCCAAGAAGTAATCTTCGCTCCTTGTACTTTTAAATCATGTATTAAAAATTCGTCAAGATCATTAGAAGCTGCAATAACAGCGTCTGGGAAACCAGCTTCATCTAACATTTTTCTTGCCTTTTTCGAAAGGTAGGCAAGGTCTCCACTATCTAGGCGAATTCCATAAGATTTTGGATGAATCCCATTTTCTTTCATTTCTTTAAATACACGAATTGCATTTGGTACACCAGATTTTAACGTATCATAGGTATCCACAAGAAGGGTACATGCATCTGGATAAAGACGTGCATATTCCTTAAAGGCCGTGTATTCGTCTTTAAAACTCATAATCCAACTATGGGCATGGGTTCCCATAACAGGAACATCAAACAGTTTACCGGCAAGAACATTAGAAGTTCCAATACATCCACCGATCATTGCTGCTCTGGCACCGTATAGTCCTGCATCCGGACCTTGGGCACGTCGAAGACCAAATTCCATAATGCCATCTCCTTGAGCTGCATACACAACGCGAGCAGTCTTGGTAGCAATTAAACTTTGGTGGTTGATAATATTTAAAATTGCGGTCTCAACAAGCTGGGCTTCCATAATTGGAGCAATAACCTTTAGAACAGGCTCCTTTGGAAATACCACAGTACCCTCTGGAATTGCATAAATATTGCCACTGAAGTGAAAACCACTTAAATATTGAAGGAAGTCTTCGTTAAAAATGCCAAGACTTCTTAAATAATCTACATCTTCATATGAAAAATTAAGGTTTTTGATGTATTCGATGACCTGTTCAAGTCCAGCCATAATAGAATAACCATTTTGATTTGGATTTGAACGGAAGAAAACATCAAATACAACAGTATCGTTTTCCTGCGTCTCAAAGTAACCCTGCATCATAGTAAGTTCATACAGGTCTGTCAGCAGTGTAAGATTCTGCAAACTCATATTATTTTCTCCTCTTATACTTATATGCATTTATACGCAAACAGTATAGCACAAAACAGAAGAATATTCCATAAGCACCTTTCATAGACTTATAGAGAAAATGTACGATAGGATTTTCATATGAAGATAAACAAACGAAGGTTATCAAAGATATCCTTGTTATGTAGCATGGTATTACTACTGACAGGATGCATCTGCAAGATACAAACAGATGGTGAAAAAAAATCGGTTACATATACAGAGGTAAAACGAGAAAAAATTCCAAAGGAATTAAAGGAAGTGATTGAGGAAAGTAAAAAAAGTCCTTTTCATATTGCATATACAGATCAAGGAAAAACCTATATAGCAGAGGGATATGGAACAAAACCAAAAACAGGATACCACATAGCTTTGAAAGAATTGTACGAAATAGAGGATACCATTTATATTAAAACGGATTTACAGGGACCAGAGAAAGGCACAAAAGTAAAAGAAATCGACACCTATCCCTATCTTGTTATAGAAATAAAAGAGGTAGGGAAACGGATTATATTTGAATAGGAGGAGAGAATTATTTATGGAATTGCAAAAAAAACAAATACATTATACAAGAGAAGGGAGAAAAACATTTGACCAATTTTATTTAGACGAAGATTTAAATGTCCCAGACACGAAAGAGGATGTAAAAGAAATTGTACATGGCAATGCAAAAGTAAAAATTGAAGAAGTAAGACCAGTAGACAATTATGTGTGTGTATCGGGAAAGCTATATTATCAGATTTTGTATGTGACAGCTTCAGAAGATGCACAACTTGCAGTCTTAGAAGGGCATATTTCATTTGATGAAATGGTTTATGTTGAAAAAGAAGAACGTGAGAGCTACTACGTGCAAAACCTTAGAGTAGAATTCACACCAGGGATTGTACATTCAAGGAAGTTAAGCGTTCGTGCGACAATAGAATTAGAATTAGGAAAAGAAAAGTTAGAAGATGAAGAAACGACCATCGGAGTAGAGGAAGAATCAAATATTTATAAGAAAATGAAAAGGGTGGATTTGCTAGAGTTACATACTTCGAAAAAAGATACCTACCGTATAAAAGAAGAAATTAGTTTGCCTGGAACAAAAGAAAGTATTCATCATCTTCTTTTGACAGATATACAAAATAGAAAGCTGGAAATTCGTTTGGCTGAAAATGAAATACATTTAAAAGGCGAGGCACTTGTATTTTGTATGTATCAGTCAGAAGATGAGAAAACAGATTGGATGGAACAGACGGTTCCTTATGAAGGCAAAATAGAGTGTAGTGATATTGACGAAAGTATGTATTTTTATGTCCAAAGTAGCTTAGATGATCCGGTTTTCGATATTCGAATGGATGAGGACGGAGAAATGCGTATACTTTTAGTAGAAGCAACGTTGAATCTTCGTTTAAATATCTATAAAGAAGAAGAAATTGAGCTGTTAGAAGATTTGTATTCGTTAAATGAAAAAACAGCGCTTCAGACAAGAGAAGCTGTTTACGAAGAATTATTGATTCAAAATAATTCCAAATGTAAGATTACAGAGCGGCTAAGATTGCCAGAATTAAAATCAGATGTCTTACAAATTTGTCATAGTGAAGGAGACGTACAAATTAGTCATACCGAAAAAAATGAAAATGGTCTTTTCATAGACGGGATTCTTCATTTAAAATTTCTATATGTAAAATCAGACGATATCATACCATTTGGAAGTTGGCAAGGAATGGTTCCGTTTTCCTATCTGTTAGAATGCCCGGCTATGCCAGAGGATGTTTTAACGAATTTGTCTTATCATGTAGAGCAGCTTTCAGTAAATCCAGCTGGAAGTGAGGCAGTTGAGGTAAAAGCAGTCGTGGCATTTGACACTTTTTTACGAAAACCGGTGCCAATGAAGGTGATTACAGATATTGAATTCACACCATTGTCTTTAGAAGAATTGGAAAAACGCCCAGGGATTATAGGGTATTTTGTTAAGGAAAAAGATGATTTGTGGACATTGGCAAAAACCTATATGACTACAACAGATCGAATTAAGGAGGTGAATCATCTTGAATCGGAGGAAATAAAGCCAGGACAAAAACTTTTGATTTTGAAAGAAAATATGATGTTATCATAAAATCTTGGAGGAGAGTATGCGAATATTCTCTTCCTTTTTTTGTAAACAGATTGCATTTTGGATAGAGGAAAGTTATAATCAGACTATAGTGTATACAGAATACAAAGGAGAAGATAAGATGAAACAAAAAAAACGCCGTGAGAGCATTGAATTAAAGGCGCTTGCCAAGATTAATCTAGGGTTGGATGTGCTTGGAAAGAGAGAAAATGGTTATCATGATGTAAGAATGATTATGCAATCCATTTATCTTTACGATGATGTAAAAATTGTTCGCAAATCAACTCCAGGGATTGAATTAAAGACAAATTTGTTTTTTTTGCCTACAGATGAGCATAATATTGCTTATAAGGCAGCAAAAATGTTGATAGATGAATTTCAAATTACAGAAGGTGTGGAGATCTCTTTAAACAAACACATTCCTGTTTCTGCTGGTATGGCAGGTGGAAGTAGTAATGCGGCAGCTGTTTTGTATGGAATGAACCTTCTTTTTGATCTCGGTCTGTCAAAACAAGAATTGATGGAGCGTGGAGTTTGCTTAGGAGCGGATGTCCCTTATTGTATCTTAAGAGGGACTGTACTCGCAGAAGGAATTGGAGAAGAGTTGACAAATCTTCCGGCAATGCCAAAGTGTACTGTTTTGATTGCAAAACCACCGATTAGTGTGTCGACAAAGATGGTATACGAAGCTTTGGATGCGAAAACAATTGTAGAACATCCAGATATTGATGGGGTAATTAAAGGGCTAGAAGAAGCAAGTCTGCCTGCGATAGCAAATGCAATGGGAAATGTACTAGAAGATGTGACTATACCGATGTATCCAGTTATTGAAAAGATCAAGGAGACTATGAAGAAAGAAGGAGCATTAAATGCCATGATGAGTGGAAGTGGACCGACTGTTTTTGGACTATTTTCATCACGGTCACAGGCAAAAGCAGCTCAGACAAGAATCAGAAAAAGTGGATTGGCAAAACAAGTTTATGTGACTTGTATCCATGGAGCAAGGAGGGGTGGAGATGGAGCCTAAATTTGAAGTAAAAATGAATGAATATCTTCCGTTGAGGGATGTTGTGTTTCAGACATTAAGGCAAGCAATTCTTCGAGGAGAGCTAAAACCAGGAGAACGTTTAATGGAAATTAAATTGGCAAATAAGTTGGGCGTTAGTAGAACACCAATCCGTGAGGCAATCCGTATGCTAGAATTAGAGGGCTTGGTTCTTATGATTCCTAGAAAAGGTGCAGAAGTTGCAGATATTAGTGAAAAAAGTTTAAAAGATGTGTTAGAAGTCCGGGGCGCTTTGGAAGAACTTGCGGTGTGCCTTGCGTGTAAAAGAATTGCTCCAGAACAGATTGTGCAGTTAAGACAAGCAGCCAAAGAATTTCAAGCGGTCTTAGGAAGTGAAGATGTAACAAAGATAGCAGAAGCTGATGTGGCATTTCATGACATTATATACACTGCTACAGGAAATGAAAAATTGATTCAACTTTTGAACAATTTACGAGAGCAAATGTATCGTTATCGTGTAGAATATTTAAAGCAAAAAGGCTTCCATGGAAAATTAGTAGAAGAGCACGAAGAAATGATATTGGCAATTGAACAAGCGGATATTCCGCTTGCGGTCGATATTACAAAAAGACATATTACAAATCAAGAAGAAGCGGTAGTGGATTTTATCCGCAGTAAAGATGAATAGATAAACGAGAATTGGAAATACTTCCCATATCAGAAATTGATTGGGAGGTATTTACATATGTATAAAAAAGAACATACAGATACTTATAGTTTAAAAATGATTGGGATGTTAACTATATTGTCAGCCCTAATTCTTTTCGGAAGTCTTTTTATCGGAACGCAACGCTTATATTGTTCTCATATGCAAGAAAAATTAGCACAGAAGGTGTTACGATTTCATGTGATTGCAAACAGTGATAAGGAACAAGATCAGCAACTTAAGTTATTTGTAAGAGATGTTATAATGGACTATTTTTCCAAAAATATGCCGCAGAACAAAAATATAGAAGAAACAACAAAATGGGTAAGAGAACATATTGATGTAATAGAGAACCTTGCAATGGAAGCATTGGAAGAAAAAGGGGAAAAGACGTCCGTACACGGGGCAGTTATCTCTTGTTATTTTTCGGATCGTAAGATTGATGGGGTTCTGTTTCCAGCTGGAAATTATGAAACACTGCGATTGGAAATAGGGCAGGCAAAAGGACATAACTGGTGGTGTGTTCTTTATCCTAAATTTGGATTTATGGATGCGGTTTCTACAGAGGATACTGTAACCGTACAGTCAAAATTTAAAATAAAATGTTATTTTTGGGAAACATTAAAAAAAGGACGATAACACCACAAAATACGGAGGAGAAAATGACAGAGTTTTTAGTAAAACATTTTATAAAAAATTATGAAGATATTGAAAAAGTGTCCGTGCGCACTGCGTATGGAGTGTTAGCAAGCGTGGTTGGGATTCTTTGCAATATACTGCTATTTTTTGTAAAAGGAATTTTGGGGATTATGATGCACAGTGTTTCAGTTTTGGCAGATGCATTTAACAATCTTTCAGATGCAGGATCATCGATTATTAGTTTTATAGGAGTAAAGGTTGCTCAAAAACCAGCGGATCAAGACCACCCTTTTGGGCATGGAAGAGCGGAATATGTCTCTGCACTTATTGTATCCTTTTTGGTGATTCAAGTTGGATTTACCTTCTTTAAGGATGCAATTGGAAAAATAAAATCTCCAGAGGAATTGAATTTTCATCTTATATCAGTCGGGATTCTTTTGTTGTCAGTTGGTGTAAAGCTTTGGCTTGGATTATTTAATCAAAAATTGGGAAAAAAGATTGATTCAAAAGTAATGTTGGCAGTGTTTACAGATTCTATGGGAGATGTGATTACTACTGCGGCAACTATTTTCTCTATTTTATTTTATGCAGTCACAGATATTAATATTGATGGAATTGTAGGAGCAGGAGTTTCCTTGGTGGTTATGTGGGCTGGTGTGGAAATTGCAAGAGATACACTAGAACCTCTTATAGGGTCTGGAATTGATCCAGAGTTATATCGTAAAATTAAAGAAATGGTGGAAAGTTATGATGGAATTATCGGAACCCATGATCTGATTGTACATAACTATGGGCCGAATCGAAGTATGGCATCTATCCATGCCGAAGTTCCAAACAATGCAGACATTGAATATTCTCATGAAATTATTGACCGAATCGAACGAGATGCACAAGAAAAATTAGGTGTTTTTCTAGTTGCACACATGGATCCTGTGGAAACAAAAAATACAGAAATATTAAAAGTAAAATCACAAGTACATATTACATTACTATCCATTGATAAAACATGCAGCATTCATGACTTTCGAATGATTGAGGGGAAATCACAGATCAACCTTGTGTTTGATATGGTAGTTCCAGTGAGCTATACAGAACCACAAAGAGAACAGGTGAAGAATGAATTGATAAGAAAATTAAAAGAAATTGATCCACGTTATGAGTGTGTGATTACTACAGAACATAGTTTTGTATCGGACAAAAGAGAATGATCTAATTGCAAGAATCAAAGAAAAGAGGAAAAAAATGTATTCTTTTAAGAGTAGAGTTCGTTATAGTGAAATCGATGATTGTGGAAGGTTAACCATTCCGGCACTAATAAATTATTTTCAAGACTGTAGTACATTTCATTCAGAAGAAGTGGGGCAAGGCTTGGAGCAAATGAAAAAAAAGGAAAGAGCATGGGTTATTCTTTATTGGCAAATAGAAATTCAAACGTTGCCAAGATTAGCAGAAGAAATTACCGTTTACACCATGGCAACAGGGGCGAAAGGGTTATGTGCCAAACGAAATTTTTTGTTATGCGATAGCTGTAAAAATGTACTTGCCCGAGCAGATTCTGTGTGGGTTCTTATGGACACGAAAAGAATGAGACCAACAAAACTTACAAAAGAAGATTTGGAACCATATGAAAAAGAAGCGCCTCTTTTGATGGAAGAGACAGGAAGAAAAATTTCGCTTCCAGAAAAAATGGAGATATGTCCGGAAATTATCGTAGGGAAAGATCATATTGATACAAACGGACATGTTAACAATTGTCAGTATATACGAATGGCATTTCATTTGATCGAGCAGGAGATTTGTCCAACAAAACTAAGAGTAGAATATGTGAAATCTGCAATAGAGGGAGATCGGATTGTCCCGCAAATTGCGTATGAAGCGGAACGAATCGTAGTGGGACTTTGTGATACCAAGGGACATTCTTATGCAAATATAGAAATAGTTTGCTAAATCCTTCATTTCAAGTTATACTTACAAATAGGGAAACAGATAGAGGAGATTGAGTCATGAAATTAGGTGTAAAACAGGTTTTGACTGTTGTAAAAAAAGTGGATTTTGGAGTATATCTAGGAAGCGATATAGAGCGAGTTTTACTTCCGAAAAAGCAAGTTCCACACGACATAGAAGTGGGAGATCCGATTGAAGTATTTTTATATAAAGATTCTCAAGATCGTATGATTGCAACTACCAATGAGCCAAAGGTAGCATTAGGAAAACTGGCAGTTCTTTCTGTAGCGGATACGGGACGGATGGGAGCATTTTTAGATTGGGGATTAGAAAAAGATCTCTTTCTTCCATTCAAAGAGCAAACTACAAAAGTGAAAAAAGGAGATAAGTGTCTTGTTACACTCTACATTGACAAAAGTCAACGACTTTGTGCAACAATGAAGGTATATCATCATCTTAAAACAGATTCACCTTATAAAAAAGATGATGAGGTAAAAGGAATTATTTATGACACAAGCGATGAATTTGGAGTGTTTGTGGCAGTAGATAATTGCTACTCTGCATTGATTCCGAAAAAAGATGTCTATGGCAATTTAAGAGTTGGTCAGATCATTAGTGCGCGAGTTACAGATGTCAAAGAGGATGGAAAATTAGACTTAAGTGTGCGTAAGAAAATCCCACAGCAGATGGACAAAGATGCGAAGTATTTGGTGGAAGAGATGCAAAAAAATCAAGGAGTGCTGCCATTTACAGATAAAGCTTCTCCAGAGTTGATCAAAGAACAATTGAATATGAGTAAAGCAGCATTTAAACGTGCAGTTGGACGCCTTCTAAAAGAAGGGAAAATTGAGATACTAGAAAATAAGATTAAGATGAAAAAAAATTAATAAAATATATTGCAAACTGCTTAAAATGAGATATAATTAAATTGTAAATAAAAGAAAATCATAAGGAGGTTTTTTGTATGAAGGTACAGAATATATCAAATATAGATGCATTTTTTAAGGTAGTTGACCAGTGTAAAGGAAAGGTAGAGCTCGTTACTGGAGAAGGCGATAGATTAAACTTAAAATCTAAACTTTCTCAGTATGTTTCTATGGCAAATATTTTTTCAAATGGAGAAATCCCAGAATTAGAAATTCTTGCATACGAAAAGGAAGATACAGACAGATTGATTAATTTCATGATGACAGGCGAGTAGTATTAAGCAATAACATAGGATATATAGAAGGGTAGTCTCTAGAGGGACCGCCCTTTTTTATCTTTATAAAAAGTAGAGGTGAAACATGAATTTTGCACATTTACATGTTCATACAGAATATAGCCTTCTGGATGGTTCAAACAAAATAAAAGAATATATTGCAAGAGTGAAAGAACTTGGGATGAACAGTGCCGCAATTACAGATCACGGCGTCATGTACGGAGTGATTGATTTTTATCGTGAAGCTAAAAAGCAAGGCATTAATCCAATTTTGGGGTGTGAAGTGTACGTTGCCCCCAATTCAAGATTCGATCGAGAAGTGACAGGTGGAGAAGATCGTTATTATCATTTGATTCTTCTAGCAGAAAACAATACAGGCTATGCAAATTTAATGAAGATTGTTTCTAAAGGATTTGTGGAAGGCTACTATTACAAACCAAGAGTAGATAAGTCTGTTTTAAAAGAATATCATGAAGGAATTATTGCTTTAAGCGCTTGTCTCGCGGGAGAAGTACCAAGATATCTTACAAAAGGGCTTTATGAGGAAGCAAAGAAAAAAGCGCTGGAATACGAAGAAATATTTGGAAAAGGAAATTATTTTTTAGAACTTCAAGACCATGGAATTCCAGAACAGGCTCTTGTGAATCAACAGCTTCTCAAAATGTCTCAAGAACTTGGCATAGAACTTGTAGCTACCAATGATGTGCATTACACATACGCAGAGGATGAAAAAGCACATGATATTCTTTTGTGCATCCAGACAGGAAAAAAATTAGATGATGAAAATCGCATGCGCTATGTAGGCGGACAGTTTTATGTGAAATCAAAAGAGGAAATGGCAGCCCTCTTTCCCTATGCTCTTGAGGCATTGGAAAACACACAACGGATTGCAGACCGTTGTCACGTTGACATTGAATTTGGTGTTACAAAACTTCCCCAATATGATGTGCCGGATGGAATGACATCTTGGGAGTATTTAAACAAGCTTTGTGAGAAGGGGCTAAACAAACATTACAAAGACAAAGCGAAGGACTACAAAGAACGCTTGGACTATGAGTTGAGCGTGATCAAAAATATGGGGTATGTAGATTATTTTTTGATTGTATGGGACTTTATAAACTATGCAAAAGAGCATGGAATTGCAGTTGGACCAGGAAGAGGGTCAGCAGCAGGAAGTATTGTATCTTATTGTCTTGAGATTACCAATATTGACCCTATTCGATACCAGCTCCTATTTGAACGGTTTTTGAACCCTGAGCGTGTGTCCATGCCTGATATTGACGTGGATTTTTGCTATGAAAGAAGGCAGGAAGTAATTGATTATGTTGTTCGTAAATATGGAAAAGACAGGGTGGCACAGATCGTTACCTTTGGTACCTTAGCAGCACGAGGGGTGATTCGTGATGTGGGCAGAGTTATGGATCTTCCGTATGCTTTTGTAGATTCCATTGCGAAGATGATTCCTACAGAATTAAACATTACAATTGATAAAGCACTTCAGATGAATCTGGAATTAAAGAAAACATATGACTCGGATCCACAAGTAAAGTTTTTGATTGATATGTCAAGACGTCTAGAAGGGCTACCAAGGCATAGCTCCATGCATGCGGCTGGTGTTGTAATTAGTCAGAAAGCTGTGGATGAGTATGTTCCGCTTTCAAGGGCATCAGATGGAACCATAACAACACAATTTACCATGACGACATTGGAAGAATTGGGACTTTTAAAGATGGATTTCTTAGGGCTTCGGACGTTAACGGTTATTCAAAATGCGGTAGCGATGGCTCAAAGTAAGACTCCGGATTTGTCCATGGATACCATCGATTATAATGATAAAAATGTTTTGGATTATATTGGAACAGGAAAGACAGAAGGGATTTTCCAAATCGAAAGTGCAGGAATGAAGAGCTTTATGAAAGAGTTAAAGCCTTCTTCCTTGGAAGATATTATCGCAGGAATTGCATTGTATCGACCAGGGCCAATGGATTTTATTCCCCAATATATTAAAGGTAAGACAGAGTCATCTGCAATCACATATGATTGCCCACAATTAGAGCCTATTTTGGCACCAACTTATGGGTGTATTGTTTACCAGGAACAAGTGATGCAGATTGTACGTGATCTTGCTGGATATACGTTGGGAAGAAGTGACCTTTTACGTAGAGCCATGTCCAAGAAAAAAGCAGATGTGATGGAAAAAGAGCGTGAGATTTTTGTACACGGGGATAAAGATAATGGAGTTCCAGGGTGTATAGCAAACGGAATCGATGAAAAAACTGCAAATAAGATTTATGATGATATGATTGATTTCGCGAAATATGCGTTTAATAAATCACATGCGGCGGCCTATGCAGTTGTTTCTTATCAGACAGCCTATTTAAAATATTATTATCCGGTAGAATATATGGCTGCGCTTATGACGTCTGTAATTGAAAATCCACCAAAAGTTGCAGAATATATCTATGCGTGTCGCCAAATGAATATCCCAATTCTTCCTCCAGATATCAATAGAGGAGTCGCAAATTTTTCCGTCGATCAAGAGTCTATTCGTTATGGATTAACAGCAATCAAAGGGGTTGGGAAACCAGTTGTAGAATCCATTACTCAAGATCGAGAGGCATATGGTCTATTTAAAAATCTAGAAGATTTTATTAGTCGTATTTCAGCAAGAGGTACATTAAACAAACGTGTAATTGAAAATTTAATTAAAGCAGGAGCACTTGATAGTTTAGATGGCACACGTAAGCAATTTATGACAATCTATGTGCAAATTATTGATCATGTGAATCAAGAAAAGAAATATAGTATGACGGGACAAATGTCCCTATTTGACATGGTGGATGATGAACAGAAGAAAGAATTTCAAATTCGAATGCCAGATATTGGGGAATACTCAAAAGAAACGCTTTTAGCGTTTGAAAAGGAAGTGCTTGGCATTTATGTCAGTGGGCATCCATTGGAGGAGTATGAAGAACAATGGAAAAAAAATATTTCAGCTTTTGCAACAGAATTTCAATTAGATGAAGAAAATGGAAGATCAAAAGTGCGAGATGGAGCAAAAGAAATGATTGGTGGAATGATTATAGATAAGACAATTAAACATACAAGGACCAACCAGATGATGGCATTTTTGACACTGGAAGATTTGACAGGTACTGTGGAGATTGTTGTATTTCCAAGAGATTACGAAAAAAATCGGGAATATTTAGAAGTTGATAGTAAAGTCTTTATAAGAGGAAGAGTTTCAGAAGAGGAAGATAGGGCAAGCAAGCTGATTTGTGAGAAAATTATTCCTTTTGAAAAAAAGAAGAAGGAACTTTGGATTCAATTTCCAGATAAAGAAAGCTTTTTAAAAGAAGAGCATATTTTATATGGATATCTTCTAGATAGTGAAGGAGAAGACGAAATTGTGATATACTGTCAGAGAGAACGGGCAGTGAAGCGTCTTCCCCAAAATAAAAATATAAAAATAGATCCACAAATTTTAGGTCGGTTAAGAAACGCATATGGAGAAAATCGGGTGAAAGTGGTTGAAAAATCTATTGAAAATCATGTATAAATGTTATAGAATGATTTCGAAACGTTAAAAAAACATCAAAGATTAAAGGGATGAAATAATATTAAATAGAAAGGCGGTTAGCTTTATGGCAGACAAAAACGTAACAACAATTGATGAAATTGAAGATCCAGTCCGCACAATTGGTATTCTTACAAGTGGTGGAGATGCACCAGGTATGAATGCGGCAATTCGTGCGGTTACAAGAACAGCACTTGCAAGAGGATTGAAAGTACGTGGAATTCGAAGAGGATATCATGGCCTTTTAAAGGAAGAAATTATTGATCTTTCAGCACGTGATGTATCTGATATCATTCAGCGAGGAGGAACCGTTCTTCAAACGGCACGTTGCAAAGAAATGCGCACAGAAGAAGGACAACAAAAAGCAGCAGCTATTTGTAAAAAATATGGGATTGATGGTTTGGTTGTTATTGGTGGGGATGGTTCTTTTGCAGGTGCACAAAAACTATCTCATTTAGGAGTACGTACAATTGGACTTCCAGGTACGATTGATCTTGATATCGCATGTACCGATTATACAATTGGATTTGATACTGCAGTTAATACAGCGATGGAAGCAATTGACAAAGTGCGTGACACATCAACATCTCATGAAAGATGTAGTATCATTGAGGTTATGGGACGTGATGCAGGATATCTTGCACTTTGGTGTGGAATTGCCAATGGTGCAGAGAGAATTCTTATGCCAGAGAAAAACAATTACGATGAAGAAGAAATGATCCAAGATATTCTTTTAAATAAAAAACGTGGTAAGAAAAACTACATTATCATTAATGCAGAGGGTGTCGGAGATTCTATGAACCTTGCAAAAAGAATTGAGGCAGCAACTGGTATCGAAACGAGAGCTACAATTTTAGGACATATGCAACGTGGTGGAAGTCCAACATGTAAAGATCGAGTATACGCATCTACAATGGGTGCGATGGCAGTGGAGCTTCTTTGCCAAGGTAAAGGAAACCGTGTTGTAGGATATAAGGGAGGAAAGTTTGTTGATTTTGACATTGAAGAAGCATTGTCGATGAAAAAACAAATCCCTTCTCATCAGTATGAAATTGCAAAAACATTAGCACTCTAGGAGATCAGTAATTTGGATATAGAAAGTAAAAAGACAGCACCGATTGGGGTCTTTGACTCTGGTGTAGGAGGACTTACTGTAGCACGTGAAATTGCGCGGCAACTTCCAAATGAAAATATTGTTTATTTTGGAGATACGGCACGTGTTCCATATGGAAGTAAATCGGAGGAGACGATTATTCGATTTTCGGAGCAGATTATTCGTTTTCTAGAAAAGAAACATGTAAAAGCGATTGTTATTGCGTGTAACACGGCAAGTGCTCTGGCATTGGAAACAGTCAGAGATCAGTTTAATATTCCTATTTTAGGAGTTGTGATCCCAGGTGCAAGGGCAGCTGTAGCAGCTACCAAGAATTTGAAAGTAGGAGTCATCGGAACAGAAGCGACTGTTAGAAGTAAGATGTATACCAAAAATATCCAAAAGATGAACCCCAAAGTGGAAGTGATAGAAAAAGCATGTCCATTGTTTGTTCCATTAGTAGAGGAAGGGTTTCGCGAACATCATATTACAGATGAGGCGATTCATTATTATTTAGAATCAGTGAAAGATACAGGAATTGATGCTATGATTTTAGGATGCACGCATTATCCTTTATTACGAACGAAGATTCAACAATATGTAGGGAACGATATTCAGATTGTAAACCCGGCATATGAAACAGCCATGGAGTTGAAACAATTATTAAAACGTGAGGGAATTGCAAATTTAGGAATGGAAGAACCATATAGTAAATATGAGTTTTATGTTAGCGATGCAGCAGAGAAGTTTCGTGAGTTTGCAAATTCTGTTATGCCGTTTGACGTTCCAAAGACAAATATTGTTAATATAGAAGAATATTAAAGGGGAGTTATATGACAAAAGATGTACTAGTTAGTATATCAGGTATGCATACACAACTGCTTCCTGAACTGACTGATGAAGAAAATGAATCCATTGAAACGATAACACCTGCACTTTATTATAATAAGAATGAAAAACATTACATTCTTTATAGTGAGGTTTTAGAGGGTGAAACTCGTGAAACAAAAAATAAAATTAAAATATCCAAAGATGGAAGTGTTGAAGTTATTAAGAGTGGTGTGTCGAACACACATATGATTTTTAAGCAAAATGAAAAAAATTTAACTTATTATCAGACACCATTCGGTCAACTTTTAGTTGGGGTCAATACAAAAAAATTGGATGTAAAGGAAGAAGAAGAAAAGATAGAAGTAAACATTGAGTATGAACTAGAGGTGAATCATGAGCCGATGGCAGAGTGTGAAATTAAACTAGGGGTTTATTCCAAAGGAAACGACTCTATCTTACAGGTATAATAAAAAGGCTGGTCAAATTGATCAGCCTTTTTATAAAATGTAAAATTATTTAGAAGACTTTTTACCGAAAAATCTTCTTTTCTTTTTCTGAGGAACTTCCAATGGTCCACGAACGCCTCGTACTTTTGAAATATAAATACCACTGATTGTTGCTTTGATTTCCTTCTTTACTGGAATGAGAGGGAAAATCTTAGCATCACACATAAAGGTTGCAATCTTTGGCCCTACTTTACCTTTTACAACAAGTACTTTCGAGCGTCTTAAATATTTTGGCGTATTTTCAATAACAACGGCCGGAAAACCAGCATCTCTTAACCGCATCTTGCCCTTATCGATTACAAGCATTGTAACTTGTTGCGCCATTGCATCTAACTGTTGCTGTTGTGCTGCCTGTTTCTTTTCTGCTTTCTTTCCAACAAAGTATAAAACAATCAGTACAATCGTCAGAACAATGAGGACGATGAGCATTATTTTTAAGCCTAAACTCACAATGAACCCTCCTATCTATACTCTTTTCCGCAATTATGCAAGTAACATTGTACCATTGTTTGTATTGAAGTGCAAGTAATTTGGAAGTTTAGGGTTACTTTTCCTGTAGGAAAAGTGTATAATCAAATAGTCTATATATTATAAAAGGGGGATGAAATATTATGGCAGAGACGATATGGAATGGGATTGTAAATGTATTTAATTTCATAATGGATAATATTGTTCTGATCAACTGTGTACTTGCGCTTGTGATCATCTTTTTTCAGCGTCGAAATCCTCAGACTGTATGGACATGGCTTTTACTTCTATATTTTATTCCGATTGTTGGATTTATTCTATATTTGATTATAGGACAGGATTTTAATAAAACAAGGATGTTTAAGGCGAAAGAAATCGAGGGAGAATTAAAATATGCAGTTCGTCATCAAGAAGAAAGCATCTATCGGAAAAAATTAAATTTAAAAAATCCAGTTCTTACACGGTTTCAAGATTTGATTTTGTATAATCTGGAAGCTGGACAGGCTGTACTTACGGATAATAATGATATTCGTATTTATACAGATGGCAAAGAAAAATTTCGAGCATTGATTCAGGAACTTAAGAAAGCAAAATGCTATATTCATATACAGTACTATATTTTTAGAAATGATGAGTTGTGGCAAGCAATTGAACCAGTATTGCTTCAAAAAGCAAAAGAAGGCGTAGAAATTAGAGTCTTATTCGATAGCATGGGATGTCGAGGCATGCACAATAAAGATTGGGAACATCTTGAAGATGCAGGAATTGAAGTAGCGGAGTTTTTTCCGGCCTTATTTGGGAAACTACAGCTTCGTGTCAATTATAGAAACCACAGAAAAATTGTTGTGATTGATGGACGAGTAGGATTTGTAGGTGGATTTAACGTTGGGCGAGAATATTTAGGATTGGACGAGAAATTCGGATATTGGAGAGATACCCATCTTTGTATCGAGGGTGCAGCGGTTACAGCACTGGCTGTTCGCTTTGTGCTCGATTGGAATTATGCAGCTAAAGAAAATCTATTTCTAGAGGATAAATTATTTGATATTCCTACTTATGAGCGTCAAGGGCATGATCCGGTACAGATTATTTCAAGCGGGCCAGACTCCGAGACAAAAACCATTCATGATAACTATTTAAGAATGATACATAGAGCAACAGATCATGTGTACATTCAGACCCCATACTTTATTCCCGATGATTCTATCTTAGATGCGTTAAAAATCGCGGCGAAATCAGGAATTGATGTACGAATTATGATTCCATGTAAACCAGATCATCCATTTGTATACTGGGCAACGTATTCTTATATAGGAGAAATGGTTCAAGCTGGGGCAAAATGTTATATATATAACAACGGATTCCTGCATGCAAAAACATTGAGCATCGATGGAATGGTTGCATGTGTGGGAACTGCAAATATGGATTTTAGGAGTTTTGGACTTAATTTCGAGGTTAATGCAGTGATTTATAGTGAAGAAACAGTGCAAAAATTAGAGAATGCATTTGAAAATGATATGAATTATTGTACATTAGTTACACGGAAGAAATATGACGAAAGAAAGTTGATCATTCGTATGAAAGAGCAGATTTCTAGGTTGTTATCACCATTGTTGTGAAATAAGTATGAAAATCCTTTTCAGATAGGAGAAAGTGTGATATAACGGAAGAGCGCCTATGTGCGTTATAGAGTAAAAAGTTTTATTACAGACAGTGATAATCTATAGGAGGACAAGATGAAAAAGAGAATATTGACACTGATTGTTAGTGCACTTGCTGCAGTATCCGTTGTTGGATGTGGCAGTCAGATTTCAAATGATAATATTACCATTACACAGTATAAAAAATTGGAAATTCCAGAAACAGATAAATGGGAAGTAACACCAGAACAAATTGATCAGATTGTTCAGGCACAGCTTTATGCAACAGCGAAAAGAGAGCCTATTACAGATCGACCAGCTAAAAATGGAGATATTGTAAATATTGATTTTACAGGAACTATCGACGGGGTTGAATTTGAAGGTGGAAAAGCACAAGGCTCAGAATTAGAGTTAGGTTCTGGAAGCTTTATCGGTGCAACAAAAGATCACAAGGGATTTGAGGAACAAGTTGTAGGACATAAAACAGGGGAAGAGTTTGATATTACAGTACAGTTCCCAGAAACTTATCCAAACAATCCGGATATGCAAAATAAAGTTGCAGTTTTTCACATTAAAATAAACGAAATTATTAAGCAGACGATTCCAGAACTTACAGATGAATGGGTTAAGGAAAATGTTGGTGACGTAAAAACAGTAAAAGAATATAAAAAATCAATTGAAAAAGAGCAAGAAAAAGAGCTTCGTATCCGAGAAGAAAAAGAACTTCGTGCGGCAGTATTACAGGCATTTACAGACAAGATTACCGTAAAGAAATTGCCAAAAACAGAAGTAGAGCAACAGAAAAAAGATATTACTGATTATTATAATTCCATGGCAGAAGCATACAACATGAAGTTTGAAGATTTTCTTACTCAGTTCATGGGTATGACAAAAGAAGATTATGACAAAGAAGTAAAAGATGCAGCAGAATTTGCAGTAAAGAGAAAACTTGGTGTTGAATTACTTGCAAAAGAGAAAAAGCTTGTTTCCGATGAACTTTACAAGGAAAAATTAAAAGAACTCATTAAGAGTACTGGCTTTGAAAATGAAAGTGCACTAATGGAAGGAATCGGAAAAGAAAAGGTGAAATACGCAATTACCGAAGAAATTGTAGCAGACTACTTAGGAAAAACTTGCATTCAGGTTGAGAAAAAAGACCCTACATCTAAGTA
>JARIEI010000013.1 GCA_029256845.1 Ruminococcus sp.
ATCCAGATGCTCCAAAGGCAAAGGAAATAGAAGAACTTCGCCATTCATTTAAAAATCAAATGGAAAGTGATATTTTCCAAATATTTGTTCGCCAATTTGGTAACAGAATTGAAGGATATTGGCCAGATATCTTAATTGACCAGTTTATTAACGGCTACTATCCAAAAGCAAATGGCGGGACAAACGATCCATCCTTTGACGGAGATAATTTAACTTCGAAAGGTCCTGATCCTCACGGTGGATTCTTTTATCCGGTTTTCGGTATCCAAAACTTAACTGAAAGACAATATTACTCCCAAGGTTATGAAGAAATTAGTAAAAATTTAAAAGAGCGTATCTTAAATGGAGATATGGCTCTTATGACAATCAGTCTAGGTAGAAGTTCACATGTGGTTACGCTTTGGGGTGTGGAATATGATACGAATGGTAAAATTAGCGCAGTATATTATTCAGATTCTGATGATCAGCGTTCTATAGGAATGAGTCGATATAGAATTATAAATTCAAATGGTGCTGCAATTGCCACAACGAGCAACAACGGTCGTGGAAGTGTTGTGGAATCAATGAATTATATTTCCTTAGGCAAAGAAATTTGGGAAGAAAAACTCCACATTACAAAAAAAGAATTGAATCTTGTATGGGAGAATACAAACTTTACATACACGGGAGAACTTCAAGGTCCTACTGTAAAAGCCACAAATATCGATAAAGGTGATGATGTTATTCTTGAAGTTGAAGGACAACAACGTGAAGCGGGGAACTATACAGCTATTGTTCTTTTAAAAGGTGCTTCAGCACAGCATTACAAACTTCCGGAAAACCATACAAAAGAGTTCAAAATCCAAAGGGCAGTACCTCAGGTAACACTTAATGCAAAAATACAAGAGAGCGAAGATGCAATATTATTGGAGGCGGATGTAGTAGGAGTCAATTCAGATACAGTAAGTGGAAGCGTTCAATTTATAGATTGCACATCAGGAAACATAATCGCAGAAGAAACACTTACTCCTTCAACCGAAGGAAAAAGTATCGCTATACATTCTTGGACGAAGATGAAAAAAGAATTATATCACTTGAAAGCTATTTATCAAGGAAACAATAATTACACGGAGGCGATAAGTAAAGAAATTGAGCTAGATCTTAGTAAGAAACCACAGGTAAACTTCCAAATTGGTCAGATTGAACCAAAAAGATATGGAGATGCTCCGTTTCTACTGTCAACTGTGGGTGGAAATGGTAACGGTGTTGTAACTTACCAAAGTTCAGATCCAAGTATATTGAGTATTTTTGGTGATAAAGCTACAATCCACAAAGTTGGTTCTGTTACAATCACAGCAACCAAAGAAGAAGATAACCAATACCAAAGTGCAACTGCAACAAGTAATCTTAATATTCAAAAAGGCTTAGCACCTGAGCTTATTTATCCGACAGCATCTGATTTAACTTATGGAGAAAGCTTAGCGAATGCTAATTTAATTGGTGGCAGTACAAAATATGGTACATTTAAGTGGGAAGATGAGAATATTGTCCCACCAGTAAACAATAACGGATATCGGGTTTTATTTATTCCCAATGAGCATACTGTAGAAAATTATGAAACGATTACGTCAACAGTTCAATCGATAAATGTTTCTGTTCAAAAGGCAAGCCCTAAACTTGCATTTCGTTCTAAGGTGGATCCTGATTCAAGCAGTGTTATCTTATCTGCCTCTATTGAGGCATCAGGCAATGGCGAATTAGCGACTGGGTACGTCCATTTTGTAGATTGTATTTCAGGAAAAGTATTAACAAGTGAAGGCATTCCACTTGTTAATGGAGAAGCTAGTTACACCTGGAATAATGTTCCGGCAGGTGTGCACGAGGTTAAAGTAGTATATGATGGGGATTCGAATTATAGCAATACAGAAAGTGCACCGGTTATGATTGACATTCACAAACAAACTCAAGAGGCATTAGAATTTATGCCAATCGAGTCCAAAACATATGGCGATGCACCATTTCTGCTTTATACACATGGCGGAAGTGGAAACGGAGAACTAACATTTACAAGTTCAAATTCTGATATTATAAGTATTTCGAACAATGTCGCTACCATTCATAAGGCTGGAATTGCAACAATCATTGCAACCAAAGCAGAGGATGAAGATTATAACGAAACACAAGCATCCGTCGTTGTGAAGATTCAGAAAAAAACTCTTACAATAACGGCAGAGGATCAATTTAATATTTTACAGGGAAGTCCACTACCTAATCTTACTTTTAAAATTGATGGTCTTATAAATGGAGATACTGTAATCACAAATCCAGTTTTGAATGCAGATGTGAATTCTACAAATGAAATCGGCGAGTATGATATTTTTATCAATGGCGGTGAATTTACGAATCAAGAAAGCTATCAAATCACCTATGTTAACGGAAAACTTACAATTAAGAAAGAGGAAGTGGATGAAATCAACCCAGAACCTCCAGTTATAAATCCAGACTCGCCAGTAGTTGAACCAGAAACACCTGCATTGAAACCGGAATCGTCTATAGAAAAACCAAGTAATATAGAAATTTCTATGCTAAATAAAAATACATATGGAAATAATTCTTATAATGAACAAACAAAAGAAACTTCCAAAGAAGAATCAAATATGATTGATAAAGATTCTATTACGAAAAAAGATTTAAAAAAGAAATATACTAAGAAAACGAATACCAGTAGTAAATCAAAAGATTCTGTAATAAATCCAAAACAAGACAAAGCGAAAAAGAATGAATCAGATTCCAATTATATCGTAGTATCTATCATAGGAGTTGCTTCAATTGTTTTGATAGGAAGTATCATAACAAAATATGTATTAGTTAAAAAAAGGAAACGAAAATTTAAAAGATAGATGATATTCTTGAAAAACTGTTAGAGTATGTAATGAAAAAAATACTGTTCTAGCAGTTTTTTTTGAATTTACAGTTTCAATTAGATGTGTTAAATTAAAGATAAATGAGGAGGAATATGTTAAATGAAATCCATGAAGTTAGGAAAAACAATGCTTCAAGCACCAGTTATTGGGCTTGGCTGTATGAGAATTACAGAATTAAAAAATAGCCAGAATGTACGTCAATTCATTGATACGGCTATGGATCAAGGAGTAAATTTCTTTGATCATGCAGATATTTATGGCGGAGGAGACGCCGAACGTCTTTTTGGAGAAGCAGTGGATCCATCACAGCGAGAAAAAATGATTATTCAAACGAAATGTGCAATTCGACCAGGGGTAGCCTATGATTTTTCAAAGGACCACATTTTAAAATCTGTAGATGAAAGCTTAAAAAGATTGCATACCGAATATCTAGATATTCTTTTACTCCATCGACCAGATACATTAATGGAACCAGAAGAAGTAGCAGAGGTATTTAACCATTTAAAGACATCTGGAAAAGTTCGTTATTTTGGAGTGAGTAATCACAATTCCATGCAGATAGAATTATTAAATAAATATTGTGGAAATAAGATTGTTATAAACCAGCTACAGTTAAGTCTTGCTCATTGTCCAATGATTGACTGTGGATTGAACGTTAATACCTATCATGATGCTGGTATCAATCGGGACGGGAATGTATTGGAATACTGTCGATTAAAAGATATTACCATTCAGGCATGGTCTCCATTTCAGTATGGAATGTTTGAAGGCGTATTTCTAAATAACGAAAAATTTCCAGAACTGAACAAAAAAATTGATGAGCTTGCGGAGAAATACGGTGTCTCTAATAATGCCATTGCTGTAGCATGGATTTTAAGACACCCAGCCCATATTCAAACCATTGTTGGAACGACGAATAAAGAACGATTGATTCAAATATGTAAAGCATCCGAGGTTGTGCTAACAAGAGAAGAGTGGTACGAACTTTATATGGCTGCAGGAAAACAACTTCCTTAATTTTAAAAGTCAATTGACAAATTTTCTTGAAGGCTATCGTGGATTTGCAAATAAAATAGAGTATAGATAAACTTTTTTATCTAATAATCATGCATATAGTGGGAGGAAATAGTAATGAAAGAGGTAATTTACATAGTTACAGTTTTGCTCATATTTATATTATTTTCCGTAGGTATTTTAGCTATTATATCCTCTTATAGGAAAGAGAAGATACGAAAGAGG
>JARIEI010000189.1 GCA_029256845.1 Ruminococcus sp.
TACTTTTAGGGGCGATCGGACTTCCTGTATTTTCAGGATTTCGAAGTGGAATCGCAGCCTTAACTGGACCTACAGGAGGGTATATTTTAGGATTTGTAGCATCCGCTCTTCTGATGTGGGGATTGGAAAAAGCCTTGGGAAATAAAAAATGGATCCGCTTGTTTTCCATGGTACTAGGCCTTTTTGTATGTTACTTATTTGGAACCCTATGGTACATGGTTGTGTATTCCAAGGTAAACGGCCCTGTGGGAATTACGACTGTACTTCTTGCATGTGTTGTTCCATTTATCATTCCAGATTTTATCAAGATTGCATTAGCATTTGTAGTGACAGATCAAATAAAAAAAGCAGTTCCAGCTATTTAGAACAAAAATCCCCACTTTGCCGGGAAACAGCAAAGTGGGGATTTTTTACCTTAAATTGTTGGCATCCATATTTTTCTTGTAACAAACCAAATCGGTATACAATTCGTTTGTATATGGATTTTTTTTGGTCTTTTTCATTTGTATAACCATAAATACAAATACTGCAAGATTTATAAGGAAAGCGGCAATACTAAGCACGCCCCAAGCTGCAGGTTTATAAGTGGCTGTAATTGAAAAAGCTGGAAGTGAGGCATAATCTACAACGAGTGAGAACAATGCAAAAATGGCAAGGGTCTGAGCTCTGTGTTGTAGCCAAGCGCCACGTTTAAAAAATGCTTCGGCAACCGTACAAGATACAAGTAGAGCAATTCCAGAGTACATGGCACGTGTTGAAATGCAGTTATAACAATATGCAGCATTCCAAATATCATAAGCCACGATCCAAAACCATACTTGATCAGGCCAAATCATGTCTTTGGAAGGCGTTTTTGCAACACGAATGCCCACAAATCCCGTCATCGTTAAGATCAATAGTATACCGGCAGCTGCGTTAAAAAGATTCCAATAGCCACCAAGAAGCGTTAGACCAGCTTCGTCAACGGTAACTTCTTTGTAATTCATAAACACTTCAATGTCTCGATAAACCGCTTCTAGAATATTGATTCCTAAGATGGCAACTGGAAAATAAATGGCAAACTTTGTATGTTCCACCTTTGTATAACGAATAAGCATAAAGCCCAAGACACCAAGTAATGCGGAAACAGCTTTTACCGTTCCAAACCATGTTTTAGAAGAAGGGCTACCGACCACTCCAAAACCAATCAGTGCAAACAGCACGATTGGAATGAAGATGTACATAATGATTGAAAGAATTTTGCTTCTTCGACTAATCTCATTTAATAGAACAAGGACAGCAACTAAAAGAACAAATCCTAAAATAGTAGTCAGGTTATAACCTGTAAAAAAGAATCCCATAAATACACTCCTTTAGAACTAGACGACATTACAACAAAATAGACAAGTCTGAGATTGGGTAAGATTTGCAAGAATGAATATATCCATATTTTTCATCCGCCTTACGTAACATCATACCCTTTGATAAAAATACATTTCCACTTACAAGTTGCACACGGCAAAGACTACATTCCCCACTTCGGCAACATACATTTACACGAATTCCAGCACGCTCTAAAGCAGTCAGCAAAGGTTCATTGGCATGTCCTTCAATAACGGTATCGTTGTTTACAGTAATCTTAAAGATTTCTGAACCATTTAAGTTGGAAGGCCAACCAGCTTCTTTTGTAATGTCTTTTGCAGCACCAAACATTTCTCTACGGATATTTTTTTGAGCAAATCCAAGTTCTTGGAGTTGGTCTACACAAAACTGATTCATAATTTCCGGACCGCAGATATAAGCAGTTCGCTCCATGTAATCTGGGCAAAGCTTTTTAATAAGTTCAGCAGTCATAAATCCACGTTCCCCGCTCCATACTGCATCTTCGTCAGACACAACAAGATAATACCGGAAATTTTTAAATGTTTCGCTTAGAGCGGTCAGTTGGTCGTGGAAGAGTGCAGCTTCTGCGTTTCTACATCCATAAAGAAGGATCATATCTCTTTCTAAACCAGCTTCTAAAACTTCACGGATCATGCTCATAAACGGAGTAATTCCACTTCCTCCACCAAGCATTAACATCTTTTTACTATGGAAAACAGGGTGATAATGGAACACACCAGCAGGTCTAGAAGCGGTAAATTCATCACCTACATTTACACAATCCAACATATAGTCTGATACAAAACCATTGTTTGTACGTGCAACCGTAATTTCATAGTAAGCACGTTGTCTTGGGGAAGAACTAATACTATAAGGACGGCTTGTACGTACTCCATCGATTACAGTGAAAACATTTAAATACTGTCCAGCTTCAAATGGTGGAAGGTATCCATCTTTGGAAGAGAGTCTGAAAATTTTTGCATTTTTTCCTGTATCATAGATTGCACTTACCATAAGATGAAGTTCCTTTGGATGAAGTCCTTTCAATCTTGCTGTGGCAGGATCTTCCTCGGAAATTTTGTCTTCGGAAACGGTGCGAAGTACATTGATTTCTTCTAATATTTCTTCTCCATGTACTAAAGTACCAAGAAGTGTCTCTTTAATTGTTTTTGCCATTTTAAACCTCCTTCGCAACGCGAGTTGCTACTTTATCTGCATATGTATAATTTGGACCAAATCCACAGGCATTTACCCAGCCGCTTGCAAATTCTAACCCTTCCAGTTTACTTTCTGTAGGGAAGAAGAAAACAGACTGTCTTAAATCCTGTTCATATCCATAGATTGCACCACCAGGATGTCCCAAATAACGCATATGTGTAAGTGGCGTTGCGATTTCCATTTCTTCAATATGAGAAGTAAAGCCTGGATACATTTTCTCAAGACGGGCAACAATTCGCTTTCCTGCTTCGTATTTCATTTCATAATATTTCTCAGGAGAAAGTTTTTCCCATTCTTCTGCATATTTTAAAGTTCCGGCTGTAATGACGGAAGTGCCTTCTGGAGAAACTTCTCGATCATCTACAGTATAACAGGTAGCAATTAAAGGATCATTTTCTGGAAGGAGTTTATAAGCGTCCATGAAATCCTTGTTTGCATCAAAACTTTCATAGTTTAGAGTAAAGGATGTTGTAAATCCAATTTCTTCTGGTGTACAGTCAAGACCGATAAAGCAAGTAAGAGCGGAAATACCTACGGTATAAGGCTTTAAGTACTCTCTTGCAGAATCTGGAATGTCTTTTGGATCCATGAGGCTTCCGTAAGTAGCTAGTGGAGAAATATTAGAGATGATTTTTTTACAACGATACTCTTTTCCATTTTCATCCACCACACCTACGGCTTTGTTGTTTTCTACAATGATTTTCTTAACACCACAATTCAGCTGAACGACACCACCCATGCGTTTTGCGGCTTCCATAATTGCCTGATTCATCATCATAGAAGTTCCACGTAAGTAATATGGTTTATCCTCCATATAAATAAAAGTACATTTTGCAAGAATGGACCAAGGGAAACGATCTGGACGCATTCCCATGAAGCACCAGTAAACACTTAATGCAAGCTGAAGTTTTGGACAGCCTGGGAAAAATTCATCTAATACTTCTTGAGAACTTTTCAATCCATATTGTGCAAGAGTCGGATACATTTTAGGGAATCCTTTTTTCATAATAAATTTCTTGAATGCACCTGGTTCTTCCGTGCTTTCTTCACTCTTTGCAGAAAATTCATTTGCCTGATTGCAAAAATCATATACGGTTTGGAAGTAACGTTTGATGTTGTCACTATGCTCTGGAAATTCTTTGCATAAAAACTCTGTACATTTTTCTCTGCCGACAGGGATACTAAGTCCTGTACCATCAGGGAAGTTTACACGATACAATTCTTCAATCTGGATCCAATCGATTTCCTCTTCGATTCCATAACGTTTAAATTGTTTTCTAAGTGGACCTGGTTTTTCCTCTGTACCCATGTGGCTTAACTGGTGAAGGGCAACTTCAAATTCAAAGCGGCCACGACGAAAACTTGTACCACAACCTCCAGGAATATTGTGCTTTTCGAAAAGAATGACTTTCTTTCCTTTTTCGGCTAACGTGGCAGCAGCGGCAAGACCACCGTTTCCAGCGCCGATTACGATTACATCATAATTTTCCATAATAATAGAAACCTCCTAAAATGAATTATTTTTTAAAGAAAGAATGGTGAGAATTCAAAATGGATTCCACCATTAGCAAGTGTAATACCAACTGCAGTAAGAACGAGACCAACATTTATGAGCATAGCAACAATTTGTACAGGTTTTGTCTTTGTCCATGCTACAAATTTGCTAAAGCGTTCACTTTTATATTCGCGCTCGAACCAGTTTTTTGCACCGATCTGCATCCAACCACCAATGGCAAGGGAGTTAGCACGAAGCAAAAGCCACATGCCGATTCCACCATATACGCCAAGACCAAGAGTACAGATGGATCCTAAAATAGGAGCAGATAAGAAACCGACATGCATAAGTGCTACGGAATCACTGAATTCATTGGTTACAAAAATCCAATTCCAAAGAGTGTAAGCAATTACATAACAGATGGTAACAGCAGGAATTACACCTTTTGCAAGATAATAATCTCCAAATGGGGCATCAAACTGCCAAACACCACGAAGTGCAACGACACCAATTGCAACGGCAAATCCTGAGATTGCATTGTAATATTTTTTGTAGCGAAGTAAATCGGTTAAGGTAGCTTCTAAGATATTGACAATCAGCATGAGCATAATGAAGTCTACATAAACCTGTGGATTAAATAGTTTTAATGCAGCAAGTACAATTGCAATACGCATTACGAGAAGCGTTGTCAGCTTCAGCCGTTCAAAAAACACGGGTTTGGCAAATAGAAGCACGAGAATGGATGGAACAACAATCAAAGGAACATTTCCTTGGATTGGATAAAAAGCACTTAACAAAGCCATTCCTGTAATCGCTGCAGTAAACATGATCCATTTGATCAAAACATCAGCACGTCCGTTTTTTTCAGTTTTGTCTTTTGTCATTTTTAAACCCTCCTAAAATAATGATAACACTATACATCTCATAAACCCTCTGATATAATGGGTATAACGAAGCAAAAAGGAGAAACATCATGTCTGCAGCAGATTCAACCAAACAGGCCATTGTATCTGGTACAAAGGAATTAGTAAGTACCAAACCATATGAAAAAGTATCCGTTATAGAAATCGCACGTATCTGTGGGATTAATCGCAATACTTTTTACTATCACTTTGCGGATAAGTACGCTGTTATCGAATGGATTTTTCAAAATGAAATCGAACCAATTATAGAAAAATACATGGTAAAAGATTCATGGGCAGACAGTATTATTCTGCTTTGCAGGCATATGAAGTCGGAAAAGAAATTTTATACCAATGCGCTTACAGACCGAAGTCGATGTTCCTTGTATCAGATATTAGTAGACTACTATAAGGAAGCGCTGATGTGTTCTTTTCAAGATGACTATGTAAGACTTGGAATTATAGGTGATGCACAAGAAATCGTTGCACGGTTCTTTAGTCATGGAACAATTGACATGATTTGCGACTGGGTGGCTAGCGGCATGAAAAAGGATGCAGAAATTTCCACACAGATCTTGGATGTTGCTATAAAAGCAAGTCTGTTTAAGTAATCTTAAAGCCAGCTTCGTTAGTATACTTAGCATAATAAAAAAAGATGTCGAAATCTATCAACAAAATAAAAAAGTGTCCAAAAATTGGGCACTTTTTTGAAATTGCCTTATTTTTAACAAAGTTTGTGTGAAGAATATACAAATAAGAAAAAGTGTAAAGAATATTTTTTAAACAAAATAACGAATAAGGTTGAAAAAGAGAAAAAGATATGTTAGACTGGCAATAAGAGAAAAGAGAGGCCGAGACGAAGAGAGCGTAGCATGGCGGCAGAGATGCCGTGTTGATGCTATGCCTTTTTTATTGCATAAGAGATTGTTCTTTGCTCAATAAACATTTAAGGGAGGACTTTAGAATATGGCAAAATATGTGATGGCATTGGATTCAGGAACAACGAGCAACCGATGCATTCTTTTTAATGAAACTGGGGAGATGTGTTCTGTAGCACAAAAAGAATTTACCCAGTATTTTCCGAAACCAGGATGGGTAGAGCATGATGCAAATGAAATATGGTCAACGCAGTTAGGTGTTGCGGTTGAGGCAATGTCAAAAGTAGGAGCAACAGCGGAAGATATTGCAGCTATTGGGATTACCAATCAAAGAGAGACAACGATTGTATGGGATAAAGAAACAGGAGAACCGATTTATCATGCAATCGTATGGCAGTGTCGTCGAACATCAGAATATTGTGACAGCTTAAAAGAAAAAGGATTGATCGAACCATACCGAAAGAAAACAGGTCTTATGATCGATGCCTATTTTTCGGGAACGAAATTAAAATGGATTTTGGACAATGTAGAAGGGGCTAGGGAACGAGCCGAACGAGGAGAATTACTGTTTGGAACGGTAGAAACGTGGCTTATTTGGAAATTGACAAAGGGCAGTGTTCATGTAACGGACTATTCGAATGCATCAAGAACAATGCTATTTAATATTAACACATTAAAATGGGACGATGAAATTCTAAAAGAATTAAATATTCCAAAGCGTATGCTGCCAACACCGATGCCTTCTAGCTATGTTTATGGAGTCTCAGATCCGCAGTTTTTTGGCGGAGAGATTCCAATCAGTGGTGCCGCAGGAGATCAGCAGGCAGCTTTATTTGGACAGACTTGTTTTCACGCAGGAGAAGCAAAAAATACATATGGAACAGGCTGTTTCATGTTAATGAATACAGGAGAAAAACCTGTGTTTTCCAAAAATGGACTGGTAACAACAATTGCCTGGGGGTTGGATGGAAAAGTGAATTATGCATTGGAAGGATCCATTTTTGTTGCTGGAGCAGCAATCCAGTGGTTGAGAGATGAAATGCGTCTTATTGATTCGGCTTCCGATTCGGAGTACATGGCAAAGAAGGTAAAAGATACCAATGGATGCTACGTAGTACCAGCTTTTACTGGATTAGGCGCACCTCATTGGGATCAATATGCAAGAGGAAGTATTGTAGGGATTACACGTGGCGTCAATAAATACCATATTATCCGTGCAACATTAGACTCTCTTGGCTACCAGACCAATGATGTACTACAGGCAATGCGGGCAGATTCTGGGATTGAACTTACATCGTTGAAGGTCGATGGAGGTGCTAGTGCGAATGATTATTTGATGCAGACACAAGCAGATATTATTAATGCGCCAGTGAAGCGACCAAGATGTGTAGAAACGACCGCTATGGGAGCAGCGTATCTTGCCGGATTAGCGGTAGGATATTGGTCTGGAAAAGAAGACATTGAAAAAAACTGGAAAGTGGATCAAACATTCCAGCCGAAGATATCAGAAGAGACAAGACAGAAAATGGTGGCAGGATGGAATAAAGCGGTGAAATACTCTTATGGATGGGCAAAAGAGGATTCGTTCTAGAATATAGGAGGATAAAAAAATGTATGATGTGATTATAATTGGCGCAGGTGTATCTGGAAGTGCGACTGCAAGAGAGTTATCCAGATATCGTGTCAATGCTTGCGTATTAGAAAAAGAAGAAGATGTCTGTAGTGGTACATCGAAAGCCAATAGTGGAATTGTGCATGCAGGATATGATGCCGAACCGGGATCTTTGATGGCAAAGTTGAATGTGGAAGGAAATCAGATGATGCCAGAGCTTTCCAAGGAACTAGATTTTCCATTTGAGCAAAAAGGGTCCTTTGTGGTTTGCCTAGAAGAAGAACGGATTCCGGATTTAGAAGCACTTTACAAAAGAGGAGTAGAAAATGGCGTAAAAGGAATGGAAATTATTACAGATCGGCAACGAATCTTTCAAATGGAACCGAATCTGTCGGAACAGGTAGCGGCTGTCCTTTATGCACCTACAGCAGGGATTGTATGTCCATTCCACTTGAATATTGCGTTGGCAGAAAATGCGTATACCAATGGAGTTGAATTTCACTTTCATACGGAAGTCTTAGCTATTGAAAAAATAGAGGACGGTTGGATGGTTGAGACCAATCAAGGGCGTTATGAAGCGAAATGTATTGTAAATGCAGCTGGCGTGTATGCAGATCGATTCCACAATATGGTCAGCAAAGAGAAGATTCATATTACTCCAAGAAGAGGTGATTACTGCTTATTGGATAAAAGCGCAGGAAAACATGTATCACGTACGATCTTTGCACTTCCTGGAACATATGGAAAAGGGGTGTTGGTTACCCCGACAGTTCATGGAAATATGCTTGTTGGGCCGACTGCAATTGACATTGAAGATAAGGAGGCAACGGCCACTACAAGAGCAGGAATCGATGAATTGATTCAAAAAGCAGGAATGAATGTAAGGGATTTACCGATGCGACAAGTTATCACATCTTTCGCAGGACTTCGTGCCCATGAAGACCATCACGAATTTATTATAAAAGAGTTAGAAGATGCACCAGGCTTTATTGATTGTGCAGGAATTGAATCTCCAGGACTTACTAGTTGCCCAGCAATCGGAAAAATGGCGGCAGGCATAGTAAGAGATTATTTAAAACTAGAAGAAAATGAAAACTTTGTGGGTACCCGAAAAGGAATCTTAGATCCAAAGAATCTTTCAAAAGAAGAATATAAGCAGCTGATCAAAGAAGATCCTGCCTATGGAAATATCATTTGTCGTTGTGAAATGATAACCGAAGGAGAAATTATAGATGCAATAAGAAGACCACTTGGCGCCAAATCTTTGGACGGTGTGAAACGAAGAACAAGAGCAGGAATGGGAAGATGCCAGTCCGGATTTTGTGCCCCAAGGACAATGGAAATCCTCCAACGAGAATTACAGATTCCAATGACTGAAATCACAAAATCCGGTGGGAATTCAAAGCTTGTGGTCGGAACAAATAAAGATACATTGTAAAGGGAGGACGCAAAGATGAAACAATATGATGTAGTGATAATCGGCGGAGGCCCTGCAGGACTGGCCGCGGCAGTGTCAGCAAGAGACAACGGAGTAGAGCGCATTCTAATCTTAGAGCGAGACAAGGAACTTGGAGGGATTTTAAATCAATGTATTCACAATGGATTTGGACTTCACACGTTTAAAGAAGAACTGACAGGACCAGAATATGCCGCTCGTTTTGCACAACAAGTGTATGAAAGAAAGATTGAATACAAATTAAATACAATGGTGATGGATATCAGCCACGAAAAAATTGTGACCGCTATGAATCGAGAAGATGGACTTTTTGAAATTCAAGCAAAATCAATTATTCTTGCCATGGGATGTAGAGAACGATCTAGAGGGGCACTGAATATACCAGGTTACCGACCAGCGGGAATTTATTCTGCCGGAACAGCGCAAAGACTGGTCAACATGGAAGGCTTTATGCCTGGACGTGAAGTTGTGATTTTAGGGTCTGGAGATATTGGACTTATTATGGCACGCCGAATGACATTAGAAGGTGCAAAAGTCAAAGTTGTAGCAGAATTGATGCCATATTCTGGCGGATTGAAACGAAACATTGTACAGTGTCTGAATGATTATGATATTCCATTAAAATTAAGTCATACAGTTGTAGATATCAAAGGAAAAGAAAGACTAAAGTCCGTAACCATCGCTCAAGTGGATGGAAGAGGAAAACCAATCCAAGGAACAGAAGAAGAATATACCTGTGATACTCTACTTCTTTCTGTTGGATTGATCCCAGAAAATGAACTTTCTGCATCCATGGGAATTTCTATGAACAAGATTACGTCAGGACCAATTGTTAACGAAAGCCTTGAAACAAATGTGGAAGGAGTATTTGCTTGCGGAAATGTGCTTCATGTGCATGATCTTGTGGATTTTGTGTCAGAAGAAGCAAAGGCGGCAGGAAAAAATGCAGCACATTACGTATTAAATACCGTACCAGAGGAAGAAACGAAAGCGATTCTTTTACGGACTGAAAATGGAGTGCGCTACACAGTACCATCCACGATACGCCCATCTCGGATGGAAGAAACATTAACCGTTCGTTTTCGTGTAGCAAATGTTTATAAAAACCATTACATTAGCGTCTATTATGATGGAGAGAGAATTGTGCATAGAAAACGACAGATTTTAGCGCCAGGAGAGATGGAACAAGTGATTTTGAAAAAAGCAGATTTCCTAAAATATCCGGAATTAAAAGAAATTACAATTAAATTGGAGGAGGAATAAGAGATGGAAACAAGAGAACTGATTTGCATCAATTGCCCTATGGGATGCCCTCTGACTGTAACCTTAGAGGAAGGGGTAGTAACGAATGTTACAGGAAATACTTGTAAACGTGGGGAAATCTATGCGAAAAAAGAAGTGATCGCACCGACAAGGATTGTTACCTCTACCGTGCGGGTAGAAGGGGGAGAGCTTGCGATGGTATCGGTGAAGACGAAAGAAGATATTCCAAAAGAAAAAATCTTTGCCTGCGTGGAAGCATTAAAGAACACGGTAGTAAAAGCACCCGTACACATTGGAGATGTAATTGTAAAAAATGTGGCAGATACGGGAGTTGACATTGTTGCTACAAAAGAGGTTTGTTAAAAATTTAGAGAAAAGGAGGTTGCAAAAGTGACCTC
>JARIEI010000059.1 GCA_029256845.1 Ruminococcus sp.
GGAACCAAAAGTAGCAGTTTATTAACGGCATCGCTTTCCATTGTCTGCAAAAATATAACTACATCCTGTTTAGAAAGGGATAAAATAAGATAAAATGCTACAATCGATATTACAAGGGAACTAAAAAACAGTCCATTTTCTTGACGACTTCGTTTGTTATTTCGAATAATAATATTAGAAAACATTGCTACTTCCTCCCCCAAGCTGAGCCATTACTTTCAAAATACGTGCATAGAACTCGCCTCTGGATTCATCTTCCCGACGAATCTCATGAAAAATCACACCATCTTGGATGAATAGAATTCGTTTGCAAAAACTAGCTGCATTACAATCGTGTGTAACCATTAAAATTGTTGCTTCTTCCTCCTGATTCAAAATAGAGAGCTTTTCCATTAGATTTTTTGCGTTTTTCGAATCCAATGCGCCGGTAGGTTCATCCGCTAAAATAAGTTTTGGATGCAAAATAAGTGCTCTAGCTGTCGCTACGCGCTGCCGCTGTCCTCCAGACATTTGTGGTGGAAACTTATCCAAAATATCGACAATATCTAGAGACTCTGCAAGCTGTTCCAAACGATGTCTGCTTTTCTTTTCTGATCCCCCGTGCAACGTAAGCGGCAATAGAATATTTTCACTAGCAGTCAAATTGTCAAGAAGTTCAAAATTCTGAAAAAGATACCCCACTGTGTTTCCTCTGTATGCAACGACTTCCTTGCTACTCATCTTTCCCAAGTTATTCCCCTGAACTATGATGTTTCCCCCGCTTGGTTTGATCACGGTTGCTATACAATTGAGTAATGTAGATTTTCCTGAACCGCTACTTCCCATAATCCCTAAAAATTCTCCTGGCATCACTTGGAACGTAATCCCATTCAAGGCTTTTGTTTGATTTTGCGTATTCCCATAAACTTTCGTCAGATTTTCAATATTTAAAATAGGTTCCATATACTTCCTCCTAATTCATTTTATACTAAAAGGATAGCACAAAGAATTCTAGAATCATACTTACAGTCCTTGTAAGGTTACTTTTTTAGGTTTCTACTTTATGTTAGAAACTCACCTAAGACAATTCTTTGTCTGTAATAAGTATATGCAACTAATAAAAACATGAAGCAGGCTACACTCTTAAGTCCCTGTGAAAGTAATAACGCCGGTACTGGAGAGTGAACCCCCACACCGACGTTATTGATTGTAATTATCTTATTTTCTAATCATAGTATGACTGATTGTCATCCTCACAAACTTGAAGTTATCTATTTCTTTTCACCTATCTTTTCCTTATACAATTGAATCAACCCGTTATCAAGATCATCCACCTCTGCATCCACATTGCATTCATCTTCAAAATGTCTTGTACTTTTGCTATACTCTAGATTTCTTAAATCTTCCCCCTTTAATTCTTTTGTGCGATCTCCTATTTCTTTAATATTTAATTTTTCAAGAAAAACAAACCGCTTTCTTGAATATCTTCCTATATGATAATTTTTTCGATATCTATCAAATAGTCTGTTCTTTATTTTTGCCCAATATTTTATAATAATATTATTCTATCATATATAATTTTAAAAATACATAACAAAAAATCGCTCAGGTCTCACGACCTGGGCGATTTTTCTTTAGGACTTTTTTTACAACCCCTTTTATCACTTTCCAACTGTCGAAGATGGGATTGTAGAACATATGTTCTGCTGCTGCAACATGTTTTTTTCAAAAAGAAAGGAGGTGTCCCGCATGGCAACACCTCACATATCTTACTTCCCATTTTCAGAGAAAGCACAAAACTTTTTTTGAATAGAATCTATCTTATCTAAGGAAAGACATTCTACTGCATCGCCAAGGATCTGCTGAACATCAGGATCTGAAATAGAATAACCAATAAATATGATGGAATATTCGAGGACATGACCTTGATAGAGAACTCTTAGATTTCAATTCCATAAATTCGTTAGTCTTATGACTTCCACTGTTTCTTCTATTCCCTCCAAGTCAACTGGAGATTTTGAAACAAACACATATTTATAGCAATTCATTCCTGTTGCCTTTACCTGTTCGATTTCTTCTCGAACAATTGACATCGGAATCATTTCTTTTCGAAATTTAACTTCATAAAAAACATATCCATTTTCGTCCTGTGTTACAACATCAAATTCTCCGTTTCTTTTCTCTGACGGGAGGTCATAGTAGTACTTTCCAATTTTCTCAATCACCGGAGAAATCTCTCCTGCCCTGTTCTTTCGGATCAAGTACTGCTTACAGATTTCTTCGAAATAATGCGGAACATAGAAGGATTCAAAATCCTCGCGGATATATTTCTCATAAAAAATCGACGGATCCATGATCTTTCTTTGCGAAGCATACCGGAAAATATACCGGTAATAAAATGCTGAAAGTGGATCACTGATATGGTAGCTTGCTTTTCTTTTATTTCCCTCATCATTAATCGGCGTTCTTTTCTCGACCACCTCCATCTTAGAGAGTTTATCAAGTACGTCCACTAATGTAGGACCACTGGATACATGAGATTGATCGAGAATATCTTTATACTTGGTATATCCCCTGGACAAAACTTCAAATACCTCGTTTGCGTTTGTAATTTTGGAGATTTCTGCGTTTAAGTACATGGAAACCTCATTTTCCAAACGCGCCTCTGGAGCCACCAAAAGTTCTAGCAGGTTCTCTTCAACAGAAATGGAATCATCCACTAAACGATTGTAATATGGGATACCTCCAAATACAGAATAAATCTTTATTCGGTCCTCCTCGGAAAATGCTGGATAAAACTCTGTGGACTCATAATAATCCATAGGCTTCAGGTTGATCGTAAGATCAATACGGCCAAACAAAGGATTGGAAGGTTCCATCAGATTTCTCATGATTTCTACAAATGATCCCAAAATAATAAATGTGAGTTTTGCAGAGTCTCTGTATTTATCAATCATCGCCTGCAAAATGCTGTCCATTCCCTTGATGTTTTCTCTCAGATAAGGATATTCATCCAGAACAAAAATCATATTCTCTTCGCATGATCTTTGAAAGATGTACTCAAGAACCTCCTCTATGGATTGATATCCAAGTTTTGGAAGATGTAACTCTTCCGATAAAATATTGCAGATTCCCTGTGCATTGCTTTCTTCTGCCACCTGCTTGCACTCATAATAAATGCTTTGGCACGTTGTACTTTTGAGAAGCTGCTTCACCAGCTCACTTTTTCCCACCCGTCTTCGACCATAGATCAAGACGGTTTGCATCGCTTCCTCTTTATTAGTGTTGGCAAGTGCTCGATTAAGTTTTCTCAGCTGTTCCTTTCTCCCAATGAATTTCATTTTATTTGGTCACCTCCGACTCGGTTTCGTTCGAATATATTATAACATGTTTTTGTGTTTTTTCAATTCTTATTCGGTTTGTTCCGACTCGATTTTATTCGAATAACTATTTTCAGATATAACGAAACATACACAACTATGAGCTATCTTTCAGATATGCGAAGACACATGCCTAATATCTGGATACTTCTCTAATTTTTTCCTGCTTTTTATAGTTGATTAAGTGCATTCTGAAGCATTTCTCTATATTCATTACGTGTTTCAATCGGACTCTCAATCACAATTTTCCCACCGGCTCCAAACACCCAGCAATAAAATGTAGGACCTGCACAGACCTTAACCGTCGTTCGGAACTGCTCCTCACCAACGCTGCGAGTCCTGATTTTCATACCGAACTTATCTACCACAGACTTCATACAGCAGTTGTCACAGAGCAAAGTCACCTCCACTGCTTCATCTGTAGAAAACATACGGAAGACTTCGGTTGTATATACATTTCCCTCAGGTCGAACTACGATGGGCGTTAATACGCCAAGCGATCTGATACTGTCCGTCAGCTGGTCCATGAACTCGTCATCTCTTACCTTAAAGAGATGTTCCGGGATCTCTGTTAAACGATTCAGTGGAAGCTGAATCACCTGTTCATTCTTCATTTCCATTTCGCTCCTTCTGAACGCAAAAAAACGCTCAACTTCATTGAAAAAAGTTAAACGCTCTTGTATAACTGATGATTAAAAGCATCGTTTTTGTTCAAATTGAGACAAACGAGTCATTTTGTAGACGGACACGAAAACTGCTGTATTTCAGGAAAAATATAAGGGAACTAAAACAGTGCTGAAGATGATTATTTAGCTTCCTTTATAAGCCCGATTTGTAACCTATTTACGCTTTTCCACCCATGCTTCACCGTTAAAAAGATGAAAAAACACTGTCAAATTTGTACAGGTTGGTTTAGCCGTTTTCGAAACGTTGAAAAA
>JARIEI010000068.1 GCA_029256845.1 Ruminococcus sp.
AGACTGCTCTTGTATAAGTCTTAAGCCAATTTTTCTCATCTTCATCTAAATATGGAGAAATTGTTTCATATACAGATGCATGATACTCATTTAACAATTTTTTATCTTCTTCTGTCATAATTGATGGATCAATCGCATCCAGATCAAATGGGATAAAAGTAACCTGCTCTAGATACATAAATTGCCCGTATTCATTACATTCACCCTTACGTACGACCAACTCATTTTCCAGTCGGATTCCATGAGAACCTTCTATGTAAATTCCCGGCTCATCGGTAAGTACCATGCCCTCTTCCAATACATTGGTTTCGCCCTTTACGTATTTCCAACGAAATCCTGCTGGTCCTTCATGTACATTTAAAAGATATCCGATTCCATGTCCAGTTCCATGGTTATAATTTAATCCTCGATCCCAAAGTGGTTGTCTTGCTAAAATATCTAATACCATTCCCGTACATCCATACAAAAATTTTGCATTTGCAAGACGAAGATTACTCATCGCAACCAATGTGAAGTCTTTTTTCATTTCTGGTGTAACCTCACCTAATGCGTAGGTTCTTGTAATATCTGTGGATCCTTCCTTAAATGCTGCTCCTGTATCTGTAAGGAAAAAGTTTCCTTTTTTTAGCTGTACATTTGTCTCTGGTGTAGATGAATAATGTGGGCAGGCACTATGCGGACCATACGCACAAATTGGTCCAAAACTTGGTTGCACATAATATTCTAAAGATTCCCGAAGTTGATCTAAATAATCAGATGCACTAAGTTCTGTAATTTCCATCTTATTGTAATTTTCTTTGAGCCATTTCATGAACTTAATGTGGCATACACTATCTTTGATTTCTGCTTTACGAAGATTGGAAAGTTCTGTTTCATTTTTAATTGCTTTGAAAAGAATAGCTGGATTAGCCTCTTCTATTGTCGCAACATTCTCTGGAATATTTTTTGCAATGGCATAATTGATATGAACTGGATCGATCAAAATTCGTTCGTTCTCATCAAGTTGCTTTATATCTTCATAAATGTCATTGTATGGATGGAATACAACCCCATCCTTTTCCAAATCTTGTTTCAATTCTTCACTAAACTTCTCTTGATCTACATAAACATGCATTTGATCCATTGTAAGCATTGCATAGCTCAAAATAACTGGTGTGTATGCTACGTCATTTCCACGAATGTTCAATGTCCAACAAATATCATCCAATGTAATAAATACATGAGAAGTAGCTCCTTTTTCTTCCATTACTTTTCGAATTCTAGAAAGCTTAGAAGCAGTAGACTCTCCTGTGAATTTTTCTTCTAACAAATAAGCTTTTTCTTTGCTCATAGAAGGACGCTCTGCCCAAATGGCATCTACCAAATCGTTTTCATAACTGATTTTTCCATGCTTGTCCTCTGCAATCTTCTCATAAGCCAGCCCCTCTTGCATAGAAACCACACGCCCGTCAAATCCGATGGTTCCGCCTTCTTGTAACGTTGCTTTTACATATTCGCGAAGTGTTGGAACACCTGGTTCACCCATTTTAAATAATTTTACTGGCGTACCCTGGATTTGATTTGCCGCCTGTATAAAATAACGTCCATCTGTCCACAAACCTGCTTCCTTTTGTGTGATTACGGCTGTTCCAGCAGATCCTGTAAATCCCGTCATAAACTCTCTTGCTTTAAAATACGCACCTGCATATTCACTTTGATGAAAATCAGCAGTCGGAATAATATAAAGATCAATGCTGTTTTCTTTCATAAGGTCACGTAATTTTTCAATTCTTTCTGCGATA
>JARIEI010000188.1 GCA_029256845.1 Ruminococcus sp.
AGAGTGACTTACATTGTTTCCGAAGTGAGCACCCTTTCCGCAAATAGCACATTTAGCCATCATTGCACCTCCTAACAATCTGAAATAGTCTTTACAGACTCACAACACTATCATTCTAACAGAAAGATAGCACTAATGCAAGTCTTTTTTTAAAATTAATTTACGTCAATTGTAAAAGATTTTTCTGAAAAAATCAATAGTTTTATTCACATTATTGTAAAATCATGGTAAAATTATTTTAAATAAGTATAAAAGGATGGTCAGTTTGGCAGAAAGCGGGGTATATTATGGAGAATCGCGTAATTACTATTGGAAGACAGTTTGGAAGCAATGGACATAAGATTGCAAATATGTTAGCACAAAGACTTGGAATTCATTCTTATGATAAGGAGTTGATTCATATTGCAGCACAAAGACAAAACATTACATACGAAGAACTTCTAAAAGTTGATGAAAAGAGATCAAATCCGTGGCGATATCCAGTTGAAGATGAAGTACAGATGCAAAAGCAATTTCGATTTGAGCCAATGAATGATGTGCTATTTTATACACAAGTTGATGTAATTCGTTCTCTTGCCCAGAAGGAAAATTGTATTATTGTAGGAAGATGTGCAAATGACATTTTAAGGGATTTTGGTAACTGTAAGCGGGTATTTGTACATGCTCCAATGGAAAAACGAATTGAAAATGTGATGAAAAGAGCTGAAATTGACCAAAAAGAAGCTGCGTTATTAATTAAAAGAATGGATAAACAAAGGAGATATTATTACAATTACTATACAGACAAAAAGTGGGAGGATATGTCACAATACGATTTAACAATTAATAGTGGAGAGCTATCAGAAGAGCAAATTGTCGATGTTTTGGCAGCTCTTTACGAATCAATATTGTAATATTATAAAAAAAAGAGTATAATAGTTGCGTTCAGTATAGCTATCCATAAAAAGGATAGAAAATTTGACGAAAATGTAGATTGAGTAGATAGAATAAGATCTGCGAATATTGATAGAATAGAAAACGGAGGTAGTATAGCATGAAAGGTAGTGTTAGTACTGATTTTGGAATTATTACCGTGAATCCAGAAGTAATCGCAAAGTATGCTGGATCTGTAGCGGTAGAGTGTTTTGGAATTGTGGGAATGGCTGCAGTAAATATGAAAGATGGATTTGTGCATCTTTTAAAAAAGGAAAGTCTTACACGAGGCATACAAGTGGAAATCTCAGAGGATAATATTTTAACATTAGATTTTCATGTGATTGTTGCATACGGAGTGAATATTCTTTCAGTGTCTGATAACCTTATGAATAACGTTAAATATAAGGTAGAAGAATTTACTGGTATGAAAGTCGAAAAAATCAACATCTTCGTTGAAGGTGTAAGAGTGATTGATTAAGGAGGAAACTTGTCGTGGCGATGAAGACCATTACTACAGAGTTGTTTACAAAAATGTTTTTAGCTGGTGCAGCTAATTTGGAGGCAAAAAAAGAATTTATAAATGAATTAAATGTATTCCCAGTTCCAGATGGTGATACAGGTACGAATATGACATTTACGATTCTTTCTGCGGCAAAAGAAGTAAGCAATCTTGAAAATGCAAATATGCTTGAAATTGCCAAAGCAATCTCTTCAGGTTCCTTAAGAGGGGCGAGGGGAAACTCAGGAGTTATTCTTTCCCAGTTACTTCGAGGATTTACAAAAGAGATTCGTGAGCATAAAGAACTAGATGTGCAGATTCTTGCAGCTGCATGCGAGCATGCGCGTTCCACTGCATATAAAGCAGTTATGAAACCAAAAGAGGGGACAATCCTTACGGTTGCTAAAGGAATTGCAGAAAAAGCAGCGGAGATGGCAGATCAGACAGATGATTTAGAAATTTTTATTCCTGAAGTGATTGATTATGCAAAAGAAGTTCTGTCAAAGACTCCAGATATGTTACCAGTATTGAAAGAAGCAGGTGTTGTAGATTCTGGTGGGCAAGGACTTTTGGAAGTCTTAAATGGAGCATACGATGCGTTTCTTGGAAAAGAAGTAGATTATAGTGCGATTGCGTCAAGTACCGGTACAAAGATGGTAAAACCAGGAGCACAGACGGAAGTGGATATTAAGTTTGGATATTGCACAGAATTTATCATTATGCTAGAGAAAGAATTTACAGAGGCTCAGGAAACAGAGGTAAAAGCTTTCCTTGAATCAATTGGAGACTCCATTGTCTGTGTTGCCGATGATGATGTGGTGAAGATCCATGTGCACACAAATGATCCAGGACTTGCAATTCAAAAAGCACTTACATTTGGACAATTATCTAGAATAAAAATTGACAATATGCGAGAGGAACACCAAGAGCGTTTATTTAAAGAGGCTGAAAAAGAAGCAGCGGCAAAAAAAGAAGCGGAAAAGAAAAAGGCAGAAAGAAAATCTGTTGGATTTATAGCAGTGTCAATAGGAGACGGGATGAATGAGATCTTCCGTGAGTTGGGGGTTGATTACATAATTGAAGGTGGTCAGACTATGAACCCAAGTACAGAAGATATGTTGACGGCAATCGATGAAGTGAATGCAGATCATGTATTTATCTTCCCGAATAATAAAAATATCATATTAGCAGCAAACCAGGCACAAATGTTGACAGAAGATAAAGATATAGTTGTAATTCCAACAAAGACAGTTCCACAAGGAATCACAGCAATCATTAATTATATGCCGGAAGCAGATGTAGACACCAATGTTGAGACAATGCTTGAAGAAATTAAGAATGTGAAAACTGGTCAGGTGACTTACGCTGTGCGTGATACTCACATTGACAACAAAGAAATTCATGAAGGCGATATCATGGGAATTGGTGATGACGGAATTCTTTCTGTAGGAAGTTCCATTAATGAGACAACGAAAGAGATGCTTGCGCAGTTGGTTTCAGAAGACTCTGAATTGATTAGTTTATATTATGGTCAAGATGTTTCTGAAGAAGAGGCAGAGCAGTTTGTGGAAGAACTAGAAGAACTTTATCCAGAGATTGATATTGATGCGCATGTAGGTGGACAACCAATTTACTATTATGTATTATCAGTAGAATAAAAGAACACATGATGGATTAGGTCAGTTTCCTTAAGTGGTGACTGACCTTTTTTCTATGAATAATCAATAAAGGAGCAGGTTTATGAATGAATTGTCAAGAATAGATACGCTAAAAGGCGTCGGAGAGAAAACAGCATCCTTATTTTTGAAAATCAAAGTGTCGACGATTGGAGAACTTCTGGATTATTATCCGAGAACATATGATGTATATGAAGACAGTATACTGATATCTGAGATAGAGGAAGGAAAAATTGTAACGGTTACAGGTGCGATTTTTGGACGTATACAAGTTAGCGGCAACAAAAACATGCAAATTACTAGTTTGTTACTAAAAGATATAAGTGGGACATTAAAAGTTATTTGGTATCGGATGCCATTTCTTAGAACAACGCTTTCTAGAGGAGGCATGCTTACACTAAGAGGAAAAGTAACTCATAAAAAAAATGGGATTGTTATGGAACAGCCAGAAATCTTTTATCCGGCTCATACCTATGAGGAAAAAAAAGGAACGCTTCAACCGGTATATTCGCTTACAACAGGATTGACCAATAATTTAATAAAAAAAGCAATGATTCAGGCTATGGAGATTATTGATGAAGATGGCGAATTTCTTCCAGAAGAATTACGGAAGAAGTATCAGCTAGAGACGTATGAACAATCTCGTAGAAACATTCATTTTCCAAAGACAAAAGCTAGTTTTATAAATGCACGACATCGGCTTGTGTTCGAAGAATTTTTAATGTTTGTATTGTCACTGCGTATGCAAAAAGAAAAAGAAGAAAAATACCAAAATCAATTTGTATTCCATCCACAACCATTAGTTGACACGTTTATAAAAAATCTACCATTCGAACTAACTAGTGCCCAAAAAAAAGTATGGAATGAGATAAAAAAAGATATGTCAAGTGAACATATGATGTCGCGCTTGGTACAAGGAGACGTTGGATCTGGAAAAACAATGGTTGCATTTTTAGCCATGCTCTATGCTTCATTAAATGGATACCAAAGCGCTCTGATGGCCCCAACAGAAGTGCTTGCACGTCAACATTATGAAACAATCACAAAACTATTAATAGAATATCATTTGCCACTCAAAATTCAACTTCTTACAGGTTCTATGACAGCAAAAGAAAAGAGAGAAAGTTACAGTAAGATTGAAACGGGTTCAGTAGATCTGATTGTTGGAACACATGCGTTGATACAAGAAAAGGTACATTATAAAAATCTTGCGCTTGTTATAACAGATGAACAACATAGATTTGGAGTTCAGCAAAGAGAACTGCTAGCTGGAAAAGGAAGTATGCCCCATATACTTGTTATGAGTGCGACACCAATTCCACGAACATTGGGAATTATCCTTTATGGTGATCTTGACATCTCTATTATTGATGAACTTCCACAAAATAGGTTGCCAATTAAAAATTGTGTTGTAGACACCGGGTATAGGAATACGGCATATAAATTTATGGCAGCACAGATAAGCCAAGGACGGCAATGCTATGTTATTTGTCCTATGGTAGAAGAAAGTGAACATTTAGAAGTAGAAAATGTAACGGATTATACAGAGTTGCTGCGGGAACATTTTCCATCATCAATAAAAGTTGCGTGTCTCCATGGAAAAATGAAACAGGTAGAAAAAGAGAAACTTATGGATGCTTTTGGAAAAAATGAGATTCAAATTTTAGTCTCTACAACCGTAATTGAAGTTGGAATTGATGTACCAAATGCAACTGTCATGTTGATTGAAAATGCAGAGCGATTTGGATTAGCACAATTGCATCAGTTAAGAGGACGTGTTGGTCGAGGAAAACATCAGTCTTACTGCATTTTTATGAGTGCTGCGAAATCAAAAGAAACGAAAGAACGTTTGGAAATTTTGAATAAATCAAATGATGGATTTTTCATTGCGTCAGAAGACTTACGACTTCGAGGACCTGGAGATTTATTTGGAATTCGCCAAAGTGGACTTATGAATTTCAAACTTGGAGATGTATTTCAAGATGCGCAAATTTTGAAAGATGCATCTGATGCAGCACAAGAAATTCAACAAGAGGATACACGACTTACAACAGAAAAATATAAGAAATTAGCAAAATATATAGAAAAAAATATTTCGGAATATTTCTTGGAAAAAACGTTATAGTTCAACCTACAAATACTTGACAGAAATTAAGCACAATGCTACACTGAATTTGATTAGTCTAGACTAACCTGTTGGTTAAGTAAGACGATGAATACGGATTATGGAGAGGAAGGTAATAATGTTCAAAGAATATTTTGCTGAAGATACGTGGGTACAAGTGATGCCTGGTATCTATTCCTGCGTTTTCCATGAGAAAAAGTCTGAGAGGGCTTCCAAACCAATTCCGGTAAAATTAGCAACCGGAGTATCAGAAATTTTCTTTTGCATACATGGAAAGATTACATTTCGTCGAGATACAGGACAAGTGGAACAACTTACGGATCAGGGGATTTTATTACTTTCTGATTGTGGTCATCTTGAAGACGTAAAGGTCCAAAAGCCCTTAGAGGGAATCTGTTTATGTATTTGCAGAGCAGCAGCAGGAGAAAGCCTTTCTCGTTTGTGTGAAGCTTATGGGGATATTCAAATTACGATGAAACAAGTAGGAAAAATGATGCAGGAATGGAATGGTGTGTGTTTGATTCCAAGACAGGGTTGGAGTCAATCTATGTTTTGTTCTTTGGACCATTTAGCTGTAGAAAATCAAGCACAATATTGTATTATGAAATGTTTCGAACTTGTATATTTACTTTATACAGGGGATGCGCAAACAGGGGTTCATCCAGGAGCTTGGAAAATTGAACGTCAGAGAAAACTGGTCGAAGATATACAAGCGTTTCTTTTAGAAAATCTAAGTGAAAGATTAACAATTTATGATGTATGTCAGCATTTTCATATATCCCCAACTTCTTGTAAAACTTGTTTTCGTACCTATTGCGGAATACCGATTCATCAATGGATCTCGCAGAGACGTATGGAAAAAGCAGCGATTCTCTTGGAGGAAAGTGAACTTCCGGTGATTGAGATTGCACAATCTTTGGGATATAGTGGTTGTAGTCAATTTAATGCATCATTCAAAAAAAAGTATGGAGAAACGCCAAGTCAATATAGAAAATATGTCCGATACCATTAAATTTAAGTCTCTTTTAGGAAGTAATTTAACAATCAAATGAGTATAATGAAGTGATAAAGAAATTCTTACATATGACAAAGGAGGAATTTACTTTGAAACAACATCGTTTTTGGGCTTGGGCAATGGTCTTTTGCTTTGCAATGACAATGTTTACAGGCTATCGACATAAGTAAATTGAAAAGAGGTTAAAAGATATGAAAGACTTTACAAAAGGAACAGCATTGTTCGCTGTCGGAACTTTATTTGGAAGTATTGGATTTAAACTGTTGTCTAGCAAAGATGCAAAAAAAGCATATGTTCATACAGTTGCTGCCGGACTTCGTGTAAAAGATGAGGCTATGAAAACAGTTACTTCTGTACAAGAAAGTGCTGCAGACATTCTTGCTTCCGCAAAAGAACTAAACGAAGAACGTCTTGCAAAAGAAGTTGCAGAAGAAGAAGCTGCTGAGATTCTTGATCAAGAAGAAGTAGTTGAAGAAGTTGAAGAATAGAGTATAGTTCTAGAGGAGCCACATAAGCGGCTCCTTTTTTAGGAAGCGGAGGAAGATAAATGAAAGCAAAGATTTTGCATGAAAGTCGTGGGAGAATGCGACTTCAACTTGCAATGAAGCACATGAGCATGGAGCAAGCAGATTTATTGGATGCGTGGTTAAAGCAGCAGCCATGGTTTGAAAGTGGAACCGTTCATGATCGAACCTGTTGTGTGATTCTATATTATAATGGAAATAGGCAAACAGTCATTCGTGCAATCAGTGAATTTTCATGGAATAAAGTAGAGGATTTAAAAGAGGGCATATACAGTACACGCAAGTTGGATCGAGAATTTCAAGAAAGACTTACAAATAAATTAATAAAGAAATTTGTTGTACGAACGTTTATGCCAGCTCCATTTCGTGTGGTACAGGCAAGTATCCATGCAATTCCATTTCTAAGACAAGGATTGCGGTGTATGTGGCACCGTCAGATGAAAGTAGAATTGTTAGATGGAATCTCCATTGGAATTTCTCTTTTACGACGTGATTTCCGTACAGCAGGGATGGTATCATTTTTACTGGAAATTGGGGATCTTTTAGAAGAATGGACACGAAAGAGATCTATTGAAAATCTCGCCCACTGTATGTCATTAAATGTAGATCGCGTATGGATCCGCACAGAGCAAGGAGAGGAAGTTTTAACACCAATCTCCAATGTTCATCAAGGGGATCAAGTGATCGTACGTATGGGTAATATTGTACCGGCAGATGGAATTGTTGTAGAAGGCGAAGTTATGGTCAATCAAAGCTCCCTTACTGGAGAGTCTGTTCCAGTTGCCAAACGAATTGGCGGCGTCCTATATGCAGGAACAGTAGTCGAAGAAGGAGAGTGTATTTTTGAAGTACGCCAAACAAGTGGAAACAGTCGATATGCAAAAATTGTTTCCATGATTGAAGATTCCCAGCAGTTAAAATCTGAGGCGGAAAGCCATGCAGAAAATTTGGCGGATAAATTGGTTCCATATACCTTTGCAGGAAGTATTCTTGGCTTGGTATTGACGCGTAATGTTACAAGAGCATTATCTGTATTAATGGTAGATTTTTCTTGTGCGCTAAAGCTTGCTATGCCACTGGCCGTTCTTTCGGCAATGCGAGAAGCAGGAAAGTATCATATTACTGTGAAGGGTGGAAAGTTCTTAGAGCAAGTAGCCAAGGCAGATACCATTGTTTTTGATAAAACAGGAACTTTGACTTATGCATGCCCAAAAGTGGCAAAAGTCATTCCGTTTGATGGACGTGATAGTGAAGAAATGTTGCGTCTTGCAGCATGTATGGAAGAACATTTTCCACATTCTCTTGCCAATGCAGTGGTGGAAGAGGCGAAAAAACGTGGATTAGAGCACGAAGAATTCCATACAAAAGTAGAGTATTTGGTAGCCCATGGTATTACAAGTACTGTAAATGGCGAATGCGTTCAAATTGGTAGTGCACACTTCATTTTTGAGGATGAAGGTTGTGTCATTGCAGAAGAAGATAAAGAAAAATTTGAACAACTTCCACTGGAGTACTCACACTTATATCTTGCGATTGGTGGTAGATTAGTTGCAGTGATCTGTATTTGTGATCCATTGCGTGAAGAAGCTGCTAAAGTAATTCAAACATTGCAAAGTTATGGAATGAAGAAGACGGTCATGTTAACAGGAGACAGTCACAGAACAGCAGAGGCAATCGCCAAGCAGTTGGGAGTGGATGATTTCCGCGCAGATGTTCTTCCAGAAGATAAAGCAGATTATATCACAAAGTTACGAGAAGAAGGCCATACGGTTATTATGGTAGGAGATGGAATTAATGATTCCCCTGCACTTTCTGCTGCAGATGTAGGAATTGCGATTAATCACGGAGCTGCTTTGGCCAAACAAATTTCAGATATTACAATTTCTGGTGAAAATTTATGGGAATTAGTAGAATTACGTTTGATTGCAAAAGGGTTGATTCATCGACTAAATCGAAATTATCGATTTGTAATCGGATTTAATGGAATGCTTATTGTGCTAGGACTTTTCGGTGTGATTTCTCCGACCACATCAGCGGCGCTTCATAATTTTTCGACATTGGGGATTAGCTTACATAGTACGACAGCACTTCCAGAAGAAAAAGAAATTGAACAATTGAAAAAGGACGTATGCTAGGAAACCTATCGTACCTTCTAGAATCAATCATAAAGACTGGTTCTAGAAGGTTTTTTTTATGCAAAAAATATTGACAAAGAAAGTTGTCAATGATATATTGAAAATGACAAAGAAAATTGTCAATATGAAAAGAAAATTTGTCATATAGATTCTATAAAGGAGGATAGAGATTCATGCCACTATTTAATCGATTGAAGGAGCATAGAGCCAGGTTAGGCGTAAATCAACAACAAATGGGAGCACTGGTCGATGTTTCGAGACAAACCATTAGTCAGATTGAACGAGGAGATTACTCCCCATCGGTTACGCTTGCATTAAAAATTGCAAAAGTCTGTGGTGTTGCTGTGGAAGATATTTTTACTTATGAGGAGGAGACAAAGTGAATAAAAAAGAATTGAAAAAAGAAAATAGAAAAGCGTTCCTGAGTTTAATTGTTGTCATGATATTAAGTGGGTTAGGAGGTGGAATTTTAGGTGTGGCCAGTTCCTTTCTTGAAGGAAGCACATTTGCAGAAAAGCTTCAGATGACAGCAACACAGATTTTTCAAAGAATAGTGCCATGGGGAATCCCAGCAACGGCGGTAGGCTTGCTGATACCGGCAATTCTATTGTTGCAAAAAGCATATAAGAATTTTAAAAGATGGGATGGAGAAGAGGAACAGGTGGCAGAGAGGATTGATCGGATATTAAATAAAGTTTTATTACTTTGTAGCTTATCTGTACCACTATGTATCTTTTTTATAAGCTGTATTCGTACAAACATGTCTGGAATTATGTTTGTAGAATTTTTAGCTGCTGTGTTTGTTGCTATGGGAATTCAGCAGAAAGTTGTAGATCTTATCCGACTTATGAATCCGGAAAAGAAAGGAAGTGTCTATGAGTTCAAGTTCCAGAAAAAATGGTTTGATAGTTGCGATGAAGCAGAACGCAAAAAAATAGGAGAAGCATCTTATAAATCATACAAAGCTACACAGATGTCCTGTATGATTTTATGGTTGATCCTTTATGTGATGGACGTAGGATTAGTACCAATCTTTGTTGTATTACTAATCTTTTGTATCTCTACCATTAGCTATATGATGGAAGCAATAAAATAAAATATAGGAATATTAAAACAGGAGGAAAAGCATATGAAACTAGAAGTACGAAACTTAAAAAAATCATTTGGAGACAAAGAAATACTCCATGGAATTTCGTTTCATGTTTCCAGTGGTTCTGCACTTGGATTGCTCGGTCGAAATGGAGCAGGGAAAACAACAACCATTCGAATTTTAATGGATGTGTTTAAAGGGAACGAAGGACAAATTCTTTTGGATGGTAAACGGTTTGATCCATTGCATCATCAAATTGGATACTTGCCAGAAGAAAGAGGATTGTATCCAAAGAAAACCGTAAGCGAACAATTGATTTATTTAGGAATGCTTCGAGGTCTTACGAAAAACGAAGCAAAAGAGGCAACAAAAAAGTGGTTGGAACGTATGGGCGTTCAACAATACGAACACCAAAAATTAGAAACACTTTCCAAAGGAAATCAGCAAAAAGTACAATTGGCACAAACGCTATTGTGTGATCCAGAGATTATTATATTAGATGAGCCATTTTCAGGATTAGATCCTGTCAATGCCCAAGT
>JARIEI010000010.1 GCA_029256845.1 Ruminococcus sp.
CCTTGGAGAAGGAAGGATATACTTGCATTCAGGCATTTTCAGGGACAGAGGCAAAGTTACAATTAGAGAAAAATAATAATTACTCAGTTGTTTTATTAGATTTAATGCTCCCTGGAATGCCAGGAGAAGCAGTGTTACAGGAAGTACGAGAAAAAGGGAAAACACCAGTCATTGTCTTGACTGCAAAGGATACCATTGACGATAAAGTAGAATTTCTTCGTAGTGGTGCAGATGATTATATAACAAAACCTTTTGATATCAAAGAGGTGATCGCCCGGATTGAAGTGCAGATTCGTCGTATGGGAGAACATACGAATGAAATGCAGCAAAAAGAATTGCGGTATCAGGAAATGTACTTAGATAAAGAGCACTTCAGAGTTACCGTGGAAGGAAGAGAACTTTCACATATCACAAGACAAGAGTTTTCAATTTTGGAATTGCTATTGCGACAACCGAAAAAGGTATTTAGCAAGGAAGAAATTTTTGAGTATGCATGGAATGAACCTTATATCGGAGAAACAAAAACACTAGATGTACATATTAGTCATATCCGAAAAAAAATAAAAGCAGTGTCAGAAAAAGAATACATAGAAACGGTGTGGGGAATTGGATATAGACTTCATCCTTAAATCTTTACTCTTTTTTTACTTTTTGTTTGCGAAGGATTAGGAGTTTCTTTCTAGAATAAAACAAGAAACAAAAAAGGAGAAGGATATCATGGCAGAATATTTGTTAAAAACCGATCATTTAACAAAGCAATTTGGCAGACGAAAAGCTGTAAATGATGTGAGTTTACATGTAAAAAAAGGAGCAATTTATGGGTTTATCGGTAGGAATGGTGCCGGAAAGACCACATTTTTAAAAATGATCAGTGGGCTCTCAAAACCAACCTATGGAGACATTGAATTGTTTGGGTATAAAAATGAGGAATTGAAAAATGTACGTTCTAGAATCAGTTGTTTGATTGAGAATCCAGGATTGTATGGAAGTATGTCAGCCTATGATAATCTTGCGATTAAATGTAAACTATTTGGCATGGATGATCCCAAATACATTGAGAAAATATTAGAAACTGTGGGCCTTTCAGAGGTGGGAAAAAAGAAAACAAAACAGTTTTCCCTTGGAATGAAACAAAGACTTGGGATTGGGCTTGCGCTTGTAGGAGAACCAGATCTTTTGATTCTAGATGAGCCAATCAATGGGTTAGATCCACAAGGAATTGCGGAGATTCGTGAGATGATCGTGCGGTTGAAAGAAGAGCAAAATATGACCATTATCATTTCCAGTCATATTTTGGAAGAATTATCAAAAATCGCAACCCACTATGGAATTATTCATGAAGGAAGTTTGTTACAGGAACTGACCAGAGAAGAATTGATGCTACGCTGTAGTGAACGAATGGAGATTAAGCTAGACGCTCCAAAGGAAGCATTGCCTATATTAGACCGTCTGGGATTTAAAAATTATCAAGTGATCGATAAACATACAATTTATGTTTATGAACGCCTAGGTGAAAGTGCGCAGGTGAATATGGAACTTGCGAAGGCGGGAATCTTGGTAAAAGGAATAGGAATTACCAGTGAAGAACTGGAGAATTATTTCTTAAACCTGACAGGAGGTGCTAACCATGCTTAATATGATTCGGATGGAACTATATCGTATGTTTCGGACAAAAAGTTTTTATGTGGTGAGTTTGATTCTCATGGCTTCTATTGTTTTTACGACCAGCCTTGTAGAAGATGAGATGAAAAGTTTTACAAAAGAAGAACTACAAGAGCAGTATGAATATGCAACTGGGCAAAAAGAGGAGGAACAAGTGAATTTCGGATTGACGGTTACAACTCCTACAGAACCGGGAAAAGATGTATCGGTATTTGATTTGTTTTACGCCAATCTAAAAGGAAAATTTATTGCACTTTTTATTGTGATTTTCACCGTGTTGTATTCCTCAGCAGATATGACAAGTGGATTCATTAAAAATATAGCGGGGCAAGTCCGAAGTCGTGGAAATCTTGTTGTGGCGAAAGCAGTGGCCTTGTTTGTTTATGTTGTGCTTACTATCCTATTTTTTGCTGGGGTACAAAGTGTTAGCAATATGATTTTCTTTGATTCTTTTGTGTGGGGACCATGGAAAGAATTTTTGATATACGGTGGTCTGCAGATTGTTCTTCATTTTGCTTACGCCTTAATTGCCATGTGCATTACAATCTTGCTACGGAATAATGTGATCAGCATGTTGATTGTTGTGTGTATGTGTATGAACATCGCTGGAATGTTTTATGGAGTGGTGGATAAAGTGGTTGGAAGATTCGGAATAAAAGAATTTCATGCAATCAACTACACAGTCGGCGGCAAGATCCTATTACTTCCCATGAATGCAACAGGAAAAGATGTGTGGACATGTTGTTCAGTAGCGATGGCATTTTTGATTGTAGCACTGTTCATAGGAATTGTGGTTTTTAGAAAGAGAGATATATAGATGTATATTTTAATTGGAATATTGAGTATTCTTGTGTGTATTCTTAGTTGCATATTGATAAGTGACAGGCGGCAAATTAAACAGATTTGCCGCCAACTTTACTTTCTAGAAAAGCATGAAAGTAATATGTTGTTGACAAAAGAATCTTTGTCATCTCCTAGTAGAACATTGATTGATATTTTAAATAAACAGTTACAAAAACAGAAGCAAGAACGCATAGAAAATTTGAAAAAAGAACGAATGATAGCGGAAATTTATACAAGCTTATCCCATGACATTCGAACGCCGCTGACTTCTTTAGATGGATATTTTCAGCTTTTAGAAGAAGCAGAAGAAGAAAAAGATCGCCGGCGATATTTAAAAATTATTGAAGAAAGAATCTCTAGCTTAAAAGAAATGTTGGAGGAGTTGTTTACCTATACAAAACTTCAAAATGAGGAGTATGTCATACAATTACAACGGGAAAATTTAAGCCAGATTTTAAAGGCAACGTTGTTTTCCTATTATGATAGTTGGATGGAGCGAGGAATTACACCTCAAATTGAGATTACAGAACAACCAGTATTCGTTTTGGGAAATGAACAAGCGATTCGAAGAAGTATACAAAATATTGTAAAAAACGGATTGGATCATGGAAATCAAGAGATTTTTATTTCATTAAAAAAGGAAGAGAAGGATGCAATTTTAATTTTTAAAAACAAAATGGCAGAAAATGAGCAGATTGATATAGAAAAAATTTTTGAACGATTTTATAAAGCAGATGAAGCAAGAAGTAAAAATTCTACAGGACTTGGCTTGTCCATTGCAAAAAGATTTCTTGAGAAAATGCATGGGGCAATTTTTGCAGAAGTGGATCAAGGGTGGTTTACCATACGGATTCAGATGCAAGTATATGAAGAGAAATAGGGGGATAAATAGCATCTTATAAAAGTAGAAACTAAAAAAGCAGGTATAAAATAGAAAATAGCAGCGTATATTGTATAGACAATGAAAATATAAGAGATGGTTGATTGAACTTTAAGGGAAATAAGAAAGGACAATAGAACATGAAAGTTCAGAAAAAGAACCGTAAAAATGCTAGGCAGATCTTCGCGTTTCTTTTAGTTCTGGTACTTATATTTTCTTTTTCTTCGTATGCGTTTGCAGAAAGTGAAAATCTTGCTGAAATAGAAGCAATGAAAGTGGAAGAAAATGTGCCCGAAATTGCAGGACATCCTATCATTTTTGAAAATGAAATTCATTATATAGAGGATCCAAATTATCCGGGGGAGAGGATTCCTCTATTCTGTATGAATAGTGAGCTTCATTGGCCACACCTTACACCAAGTCTTGGAAATGTACAAGTTCCAGGATATACAGAAGGGTATTTAAATCCAAGTGATTTTGAAACAGAAGAAGCATATAAAGAATGTATGCGGCAATTATCTAAGATTCTTTATGCAGGATATCCGTATAATGGGGAGAAGTTATATGAAATTGTAACGAACTCACAAGCGAGTGTTCCAACAGAAGAAAAGTTTAATAAAATGCTAATTGTTCCAAGGGTGTTACAAACTGATTTTTCCTATTTATCCGATCACAAATATGTATATGGAGATTGGAAAGAAAATAATACAGTACATTTGGGAGAATTGAAGAAATTTGTAAATGAAGTTGCCTGGCTTAGTATCGATCATACAACTACCACAAATGGCTTGAACTATGAAGATATAGTAACAATGCCATTTTACAAGGCTGCATTTTGCATGACTTCCGAGCAAGAGCCACTGGAAGCATTTGCAAACCTATATGGAGCAGAATATTTCGTTACAGAAAAACAAGCATACGATGCCACACAAGAGGCTATTTGGTATTTACTCCACCAATATAAGGTGAGTGATAATCATTTAGAGCAGATGTCGTATCCATTGTCTGAAGTATTGTATACATATTCAGAACACGGTGAGTTATTGGAAAAGGAACCAATCCTTACTGATTTACAATTTTCAGAATCATTAAGGTTCACCTATAATCCGACGGATCACTTGTGGCATAGCACTCCATTACGCATTGTAGAACCGGAAGAATACAGAGGAATTTATCATTTAAATTTACCAAAAGGAATGAGTATTTTCGGAAGTACACTAGATTATATCTATGGAAATAAAGAGTATGAATTAATCTGTGATCATCAGCCAAAAGAAATGACTGAGTTAGCAATTCGAGCAGAATTTGTTTGGTTAAAAGATATGAGACAATATTCTCCAATACCAGATATTGAGGTGGACGGAAAACGTTTTCAACGTATGGTAGGAGCTGTAGTAAGAACTGCAAATTTAAACAAAACTCTCAAAGTTAGCAGCCAAGATGTAGGAGGATTATCGATTGAAAAACAAGTTATAGGAGAGGAAAATGCAGAAACCAGCTTTCAATTTGAACTTCGATTTCCAAACAATACAATGATAAATGGTGTATATGCGGATCTGACATTTCAAAATGGAGTGGCAAAATTTTCTTTAAAATCTGGACAAAGGTTGACAGCAACAAATTTATCAGCAGGAGAAGAGTATCATGTAATAGAACAAGAAACGGGAGAATATATTGTTCAGTCGACAAATGAGAAAGGGACAATCATAGCAAATGAAATCCATCCGATTCTCTTTACCAATTCAAAATGCCGTAATTTGTCTCTTGGAAAAATGGTAAAAGGAACCTTTGCAGACAAGAGTAAAAAATTTACATTTGTCATACAAATCATGGATTCAGAGGGAAAAACAATAAATGAGACATATAACTATCTAGGGAGCGTGTTAGAAGGTTTGGAAGATGAGGTTCAAAAGCCATTAGATGGAACGCTTGTTTTTCAAAATGGAGTAGCAGAAGTGTCATTGTCTCATGGACAAAAAATAACAATCAATCATTTGCCACCAAA
>JARIEI010000176.1 GCA_029256845.1 Ruminococcus sp.
AACACTTATAATTATTAAAGAATCAATAAAAATAATAGAAAATTTCAAAAAAAGCTATGCATTTTCACAATAAGATAGAAAAACTTATTTATCTAGAATTCATTTAATTGTATAATAAATTTATATTTATAAATTTGAAATGATAAAGTAGAGGATGACATCATGATAAAAGCTGTAATTTTTGATATGTATGAAACGTTAATCACCCATTATAAGAGTCCTTTGTATTTTAGTGAAGAAATGGCAAAAGATGCCGGACTTCCTGTGGAGCAATTTTTACCATATTGGCGAGAGACGGAGCAAGACCGGTGGGTTGGGAAATTAACATTTGAAGAGACGATCACGATGATTCTTAAAAAAAATGATTGCTATAGCGATCAAGTATTGGAGACAATCGTAAGAAAGCGGATGGAAACGAAAGAAGAAGGATTTCGGCAGCTACATCCAGAGATCATTCCAATGTTAAAAAAATTAAAAGAGAAAAATGTGAAAGTTGGATTAATTAGTAATTGTTTTTCAGAAGAGGTAGTTGCCATTCGAAATAGCGTTTTGTTTCCTTTTTTTGATGAAGTTTACTTATCTTATGAGCAACAAATCCAAAAACCGGACTATGAAATTTATAGAAGATGTATGAAGGATTTGCAGGTACAACCAGAGGAATGCCTATATGTAGGAGATGGCGGAAGTTTCGAGTTAGAGGCGGCAACAACACTTGGGATGCATGCAAGACAGGCAACGTGGTATTTTCAAGAGGGACTTCTCTATCAATCCAAACGAAACTCAAAGTTCCAACAACTAAATACTCCACTTGAAGTATTAAAAGAGATTGAATAAAAAGCATAGAAAACATAGAAAGGAAACTTTATGAATTGTATACAAGAAAGATTATTTGCATTGCAAGATCTTGCGTATAAAAAGTTTATGGAAAGGTTGGTGCCAACGGTATCAAAAGATACGGTGATCGGTGTTCGCCTTCCACAATTGCGAAAAATGGCAAGAGAAATTTCCCGTACGAAGGAAGCAGAAGAGTTTCTGGCACAATTGCCTCATAAATTCTTTGAAGAAAATCATCTCCATAGTTTCCTTGTGGACCTTTCTTCAAAAAAATTTGATGAGGCTGTTCGAAAGTCTGAAGAATTTCTCCCATATATCGACAATTGGGCAGTCTGTGATAGTTTTCGGCCAAAATCTTTAAAAAAAGATCCAGATGCATTGTATTGCAAAGTGAAAGAATGGATGTGTAGCGATAATACTTATACTATAAGATGGAGTCTTGTGCTACAGCTTAATTGGTTTTTGGAAGAGCATTTTCATCCAGAAATGTTGGAGCGAGTTTCGAAGATTCAATCAGAGGATTATTATGTGAATATGGCAATCAGCTGGTATTATAGTATGGCACTTGTAAAACAGTATGAGGCTACCATACCGATGTTTCAAAAAAAGGTTCTTCCTTTGTGGATTCATAATCAGTCTTTGCAGAAAGCGATAGAAAGCAAGCAAATAGATCTAGTCAGAAAAAATGAACTGCGAAATTTAAAAAGGGCCAAGACTCCAAGTGGTTTTTTTGTGTAGCAGTTTTCGTGTATAACCAGAGATAGAGGCTAGACTTTGAAGTGGTTGAAAACATAAGAAAAAGAAAAGAAATCCAAAGAAACTATTTTGGAATGGAATGCCGATCCTCTTTTGGTAAATGTACATAAAAAGATAGACAATCACGCTAAGGATCGAGGCAAAAAGGGTGAGGATTCCGACAAAGTAAAAATGGCCAAACAAAGCGAGAATTACGCCTGGTAAAAAACCAAATATGAAGGCAAGGTCTAAATAAATTACAAAACAGTTCACAATGGTAAAAAATATGGAATAAATGGTACCTTGTTTCCAAGGAGGGACTACAGACAGTCCTTCCAACATTCCGATAGCCCAGCGCTTTCTTTGATGGAATAATGCCTTAAGTGTTTCGGGAACAATGGTATATCCAACAGCTTTCGGTTCATACGAAGAGGTAAATTTTTTTTGAAGAAGCTGATAGGTTAATACGATATCTTCTCCTAGTACATCCGTCCATCCACCAACGCTTAGAACGGCATTTGTTTCATAGACACTAAATGCACCTTGCGCAACCAAAGTTGAGCCATAGCTACCTTGAAAACGTTTGACAGAGGCGATACTTAAAAGATAATCGTAGGTTTGGATTCTACTGGCAAAGGATTGAGTTGTATTTTTAACAAGAAGATTACCTGCTACACAAGCATTTTTACAATATACAATGTGATTCATGATTTTTTGGACCGCATACTTTTCTAAAATGGTGTCCGCATCTACTGTGATAAAGTAGGGCGTATGCACCAATAAAAGAGCTGCATTTAGTGCATGAGCTTTTCCAGGAGTGGGACAGTAGAGATATTGAATGGAACAAGTGGAGTTGGAATGAGATTTTAGATTTAAAATTTTTTCTTTCGTTTGATCGGTGGAGCCATTGTCAATGACGAGTAACTGAATGTGACCTTTGTATTGTTGATTTATAATGGCTTGAATGGCATCTTCAATGTGTGCTTCTTCATTACGTGCACTCATAAGGATGGTGGTATTTTTTTCAGTGTCAGGGTAAGAAATGATACGCCAGTGTAGGAGGTTGGAAAAAAACATGACTCCCATGAAGAAACCAGGCAAAATGGCAATGCCTAGAATCACCCACCAAACATAGAGAGCAGGCAGAGACGGAATACCTTGTGCCCAACCAACCGCAAAGAATAAAGAAATTCCAAGCCAGATTGTACCAAGGACCATGGAGATTAGAAACTTCAAAAAATCACCTTTTTACTATTTTTTTTACTATATGCAGGAATGGAAAAGCGGTGTTTTTTATGTCTCTATGGGAAGGGAAAATTGTAGTATACTGAAAGTAACTATGGTACAATAAAATAATACTGGTAGATGAAGTGAGGACAGGCACATGAAAAATAAAACACTTTGGCAAAGTATCCGATGTGCGATACAAGGATTAAAGCGCGGGTATGCAAGCGAGAAAAATTTTAAAATCTATATGAGGATTGTTGTCGCAACCATGCTTATCAATGTGATTGTTGGATTTTCAGCAAAAGACTATATAGCCTATATTATTTGTGTTTTTGGCGTGTTTTCTTCTGAGTGTGTAAACACATCCATTGAATGTGTGTGTGATTTTCTTACAGAAGAATACGAAGAGAAGATTCGGGATGCAAAGGATATTGGGGCAGCAGCTGTTCTACTATGGGGAATTGCGTTTTGGGTTGTGGAGTTTATCATGATTGGAGAGAATCTTTTTGGCTAAGATGTATTTTACTATGTTGCCACTTATGTTGGCAGGA
>JARIEI010000099.1 GCA_029256845.1 Ruminococcus sp.
AAATCAGAGGCGTGGTGGGTTCTGTTAATGTCATTATACATCTTTCATTGAATCTGTCAAGATTCTTTTTCAAAGTAGATAGAGTAAACTTATTGTCAGTTGGGAATAGTTAGAGATATCCTAAGATTTTTAGATTCAACTTCGTTTTTCTTGTATTTTACAATCCCTTCCTGCTCTTGTCAAAAGTTTTTACACAAGCCTAAGCTGAGCCCTGATCGCAGCTGTTTTCTTGGCTGTTATTCCTGGAATGTGTGCTTGGATTCGGTCAATATAACTCCTCGCCTGATTATAATGCTCTGTGCGTATTTCTCTAAGTGATACTTCTTTTAGTTCCACATTTTCTGTGCCAGTTGCTTGAAGACGTTTTTCTTCTCTGCTGATTCTGACCAAATTTATGATTCCATCCTTTCCATAGTTCTTTTCATAACATCTTAGTTTACTCATTCTGTCTGCTCCTCTCTGACTCCATCCCATTATTTTCAAGATCACTTATGTTTTGAAGACACTGGAACTTCAAAAGGTCAGACAATCTTAAAGCTTATGGAAAAGAATCACTTGAAAGATGTCGTATATATTGGTGATACTACTGGAGACTTTGAAGCATGTAAGGAAGCAGGCATTCCATTTATCTATGCTTCTTATGGATTTGGATCTGTGGAAAATGCGCCAAGATCAATTTCACAGTTTTGTGAGCTTCTTCAATTTTTTCCATAATCATCTCATAATTTGGAGGAATTAAAATGATACATCGTTTAATGTATATAGAACGAAAAACCGGATATTCGGATGATGGCCCTGCATGGATAGGATATGTTAAAACATCAAAAAGCAAGAAAACAATTTATTTTAATGACCATGCCTTTCAGAAATATATTGGCACTTATTCAAACTACATTGACATTGAAAATGGGGATGAATATTGGATCTCTGGATGCAAAAAACAAGAGAGTAACCGACATTGGGCGGGGCACGGTAAAATAATGATCGACCGTAGAGCAATTGATGAATACCTTTCCTTAATTGGCGAAAAACAATTGCCTCTAAACCTTTTTGAAGTAATCGACTTGGAGGATAAATTTCCTATTGAACGGGTAAGATCAATATTGAATTGTTCAAAATAAATCAACTTTCCAAGAGTCTTTTCTAACAATAAGATAGGATTAGCCCGTCCACTAAGGCTACGACAAAAAACAGTAGAATTCCTTTTGCGAAGGATATCAGGTGATTTTTCGGATCACTGTACAACTCCGGCTGGTTTTCTGTACCAGTAAAACGGATGCGTTTTGTATGTCTCCACCACAACATATCGATGACCAAAAAGTCAAATAGATTCAAGATTTCTCCCATGGTGAGTACCTTCCAGAAGTTTGTGAAGAAATTCTTTTCCCGTTCAAAGAAGCACATCATCAGCAGAAGGATGGCATAAAGCAACAAATTGAGAAAAAATGTTACAACAGGAGACATGATTTTAACTTGAGGTCCCAAGACCAAATCACACTTCACCTGCCGCTGAATCACATCAGGATAAGCTGACAGACCTTTCAGATTTTTCGCATCTGTTCCAGTACCAAGGTAACAGATTCCCCAAAAAGCCAGACAAAGGCAAATCATTTTTATAATAAACAGCAATTCATCCCCTCCGTTCAATGGATTTATACACAAAGTTAGTCGACGCTAACTACTTTGTATATCATAACACAACTATTATTTGAGTTCAATCTCACTTTTCGTTTTCTTCATGTGAATATCATAGCGGATAGGATTTAGGAACACATACCCTGTTCCACCAAAAGTATAACATTCTTTGAAGCATTGAATCACGAAAAGAGCATTATATGCGACTTCTTTCGCCGTTGTGGTAACAATCCTGATCCCCGTCTCGCTCATGTCATCGAGCAGAGCATCCAACTGCCTCCGCTGTGAATTTTTCTCAGCAACTTTATCCGGGAAGAAGAACTAGTCTACCGATATGATGTAATTGGTAACAAGCTCATAGAAAATTTGCAGGCTAGGTACCTGACCCTTGTTTTCGATATTCGCAAAGTAACGAGGAGAACTGTTCATTGCGTCACTGACATCTTGGCGACTCTCTTTTCTCTCCATCCGAGCTGCTTTTATGGCCTGTCCGAAATCTGTGAAGTCAAAAAGTGGTACAAATTTTTTTGTCATATCAATTCACTCAACTACATTCTACTGTTCCTCTTTGTTTTTAGATACGTCTACACAGTTCATATTCTTAGCTTATATAATTCATCGCAAAAGACATAGGATTTTGTGCTTGACAAATTCGGCCCCTAACATCTATACTGTACTTATTAAATATGTACACTAAGTACGATATGTACGAAGGGACTGATGTTTGAATGGAAATACTGATCAGTAACAGTAGCGATAAACCAATATATGAACAGATATGTATGCAAATTAAAAGTATGATTATGGATGGAACTCTTGCAGCTGGTGAGGCGTTGCCCTCAATGCGTGCTTTAGCAAAAGACTTGCATATTAGCGTGATTACTGTTCAAAGAGCCTATGAAGACATGACAAGAGATGGGTTTATAGAAACGGTATCCGGAAAGGGAAGTTTTGTTGCCGCTCAGAATAAACAGTTTATCCAGGAAGAACAACTTAGAATTGCTGAAGAATTACTGCAAAAAGTGGCAGCAATAGGTCGATCACATGGAATTGAGTATAAGCAAATGGCAAATATTTTGAAAATGTTTTATGAAGAATAGGCGGGAGGTATTATATGGACAGTATTTTAGTAACAGATCTGTGTAAAACATTAGGGGATTTTACATTGGACCATGTGTCTTTTTGCGTGCCCCAAGGAAGAATTGTTGGTTTTATTGGTGAGAATGGTGCAGGAAAAAGCTCAACAATAAATCTCATTCTGGATGAATTAAGCGCTGACACTGGAGAAATAAAAGTTTTTGGAGAAAGTAATTCCCATTGTTCAGTAAGGAATGATATAGGTGTTGTTTTTGATGAATGTAACTTCCATGATGTTTTTAATGCAAGATTAGTGGGAAAAATGTTGTCGGGCATTTATTCTTCTTGGGATGATGAGCTATACTACGACTACCTAAAGAAGTTCAAAATTCCTGAAAAGAAGCCTATTGGCTCATTTTCAAAAGGAATGAAAATGAAACTTTCCATTATCTGTGCGTTAGCTCACTCACCTAAGCTACTAATCCTTGACGAGGCTACCACGGGGCTTGATCCAGTTGTGAGAGATGAAATTTTAGATTTGTTTTTAGAGTTTATCCAGGACGAGTCCCATGCAATTTTCTTTTCTTCACATATAACATCTGATATTCAGAAAATTGCCGATTATGTAATTCTTCTCCACCAAGGCAAAGTGATTTTTGAGGAACAAAAAGATGATTTGATTGACCATTACGGTATATTGAAATGCCGCCGTAGCGAGTTTTCTTCTTTATCTCCGGATGACTATCTTATTTTTCGTCAAGTAAACACTGGGATTGAATGCTTGGTAAAAGACAAAGAACAGGCGAAGAGGAAATATATGAATATGATTGTAGATAATGCCACATTGGAGGATATAATGCTTTTTTACATTAAAGGAGGAACACCATGCGAGGATTGATTTATAAAGACATTCAACTTTTTTGTAGGAGCGTTGATAAAAAACTAATTCTAATCGCTGCTGGTGCAATCGCGTTACTTTTAGCAAAGGCTGGTGCTTATGGTGGGCTGATGGGAAGCATCATGTTGGCAATGACGGTAAGTATGCAGAACATTATGACTTTTTCAGCTGATGAAAAAGTAGACTGGAGAAAATATCAAAAAGCACTTCCGGTTAGCAATCTATCCGTTATACTTAGCAAGTATCTTTCTGTCTTGATTACCCTGGTTGTTACCGTGTTGGGAAGTATTGTATTCTCTTTGGTTGCCTGCATGATCCATGGAAAATTCGACATTATGTTATTGAAACTTTCTGTATGGAGTGCTATTGTCATACCGCTGATTTGGATGGGAATTTGTTTACCGCTCACCTTTTGGTTTGGATTTCGTTCCGCACAAACAATGGGATTAATTGTTGCAATTCCAATCTTTTTTATGATTAAATTCTTTGAAGATGGACCGGGAATATCCCAGATTCCGGTTTCTATTTCAAGCTACTTACTTTGGATTTCTGTTGCAGCGGTCATTATTTTTTTGCTTTCCACTGCAGTTAGCCTTTGGGGATATTCAATGAAAAATAAGAAACAGTAATATGCAAGAGGAGATTAACGATAATATGTGGGCAAATTGCAAATAAAAAATAATCTCAGAATACATAAATGAACAAAATATAACTGTCTGCTGGATTTACTAATGCCCTTTTGATTTAAGAGTTGATTCGCTCCACCACACTCAATGGAGAAGGAATGAGAAGTGACAATGGATTTTATGCCCTATTTGTGGCTGTAAGACTATATTGAAAATCAGAGTGGATACGATTCTTGAAAATTTTCCATTGCATTGCCCTAAATGCAAGCATGAAACACTAATTGTAGTACGGGAACTGAATATTTCAATTATCATAGAGCCAGACGCACAGACACAAAGCCGATAACACAGAGGGAACCTCGGATGTTATCGGCTCTATTTTTATTATATTCTCTATGATCTGCCCGGCAGTATTAAAAGGATACTGCCGTGTCTATTATTTATCATAGCACTCATGATCTCCACAAAGAACACAAACAGCATACCTTTGACAGCTTCTGCAAGAAAGTATTGAAGTACAAAGCCTACAACGGCTACCGACAAATCGGTCGTAGACAGATGTACGAAATTTCTTTCAGCGAACTGCCGGAGGAAGCGATGGAGCAGCTTGCAATCCATGACCTCTATTCTTGAGAGTACACTTCCTTTTCTATTTGTGGGAATGTGATCCTGATCGAAAATGACCGTTTGGCTGATGCGCTCAATGAGCTGCCCCAGGAGAACCGGGAGATCCTTTCGATGTACTGGTTCCTGGATGGTTCCTAGATATGGCAGACCGTGAGATCGCTGAATATCTGCATCTGGCACGCAAGACGGTCAACAACCGCAGGCTGAAATCCTATTGGCTGCTCAAGTAACTCATATTCATGATTACAGGATTCAGATTATAAAGGATCTTCCTTTACAACTGAAAGACTGTTATCTCGTTCTTCGTAAAAGAAGATATGGTTGTAAATGTGGTAAAAAGTTTTATGAAAACTATAGCTTTTTACCCAAATATCAGCAAAGAACCAAAAGACTTACAGCTTTTATCGCCTATAGTTTACATGATTCACAAAGTGTAAAACAAGCAGCTGAAAAAGCAAATGTTTCACCTACAACGGTAAATCGTATTCTTGATACTGTTTCTTATGAACGACAAACATTACCAGAAGCTATATCAATAGATGAATTTAAAGGTGATACTTGTGCAGGAAAATACCAATGCATCCTTGTTGATCCAATAAAACATCGTGTTTTGGACATTTTACCCGATAGAAATCAAAATCATCTGGTGAACTATTTCAGTTCAATACCTAAGCAAGAACGTTTTAAGGTGAAATTTTTTATATCAGATATGTACAGACCATATATCGAACTTGCAAAAGCTTATTTTCCAAACGCAACGATTATAATCGACAAGTATCATTTCATCAGACAAACAACCTGGGCTATTGAAGGTGTTCGTAAAAGACTTCAAAAAACTATGACTCCAACAATGCGAAAGTATTATAAACGAAGCCATAAGCTTATTCTGACTCGTTATCACAAGCTTAAGGATGAGGACAAACGAGCGTGTGATTTAATGCTACTTTACAATGACGATTTAAGACTAGCTCATTATTTAAAAGAGGCGTTTTATAAGATTTGTCAAAACCACAAATACTCTGAACAAAGAAAAGAGTTTAATGATTGGATAAAAATAGCGGAAAAGTCAGGAATACCAGAGTTTGAAAAATGTGCCAAAACATATAGAAACTGGCATAAAGAAATATTAAATGCGTT
>JARIEI010000032.1 GCA_029256845.1 Ruminococcus sp.
AATACAATCAGAATATTTGTGATTGTAAATAACACAATTACATGAACAAATGGAATTGGGGAAATAAAAAATCCAGACTGAAGATCTAAATTTAAAGCTTTCACCAATATGAGATAATATAATTTATCAAGCGCCAAGCCTAAAAGAAATCCACCCGATATGGAAAGAAACCATACATACAGCGTTTCAAAAACCAGGGTTTTTATAATATGACGCTTTTCCATTCCAAGAATATTCAAAACCGCAAATTCCTTTTGTCTATGCTTCATCAAAAATCCATTGGTATAAAACAAAAATATCACAATAAACACGGCGGAAAGATCTGCTCCCATCTGTAACATCGCATGGAGTGAGGATCCACCATAAGAATCCCGAACCCCAGGATTCAAAGAAAGGGAACGTAAAATATAATATAAGGTTGCACTAACTACACCAGTCAATATATATGGAATATAAATTTTACTATTCTTTTTTAGATTATCTATGGCAAGTTTCGGATAAAAGAATGCAGATTTACCCATGATATTCACCACCATTCATTAAGAGTGTCAACGTATCTGAAATTTTCTGAAATTGCTCTTCCTTGGAACGTTCCCCTTTGTAAATCTGATGGAAAATAGTCCCATCTTTTATAAATAGTACACGATTTGCATGACTGGCAGCTTTTACAGAATGGGTAACCATTAAAATTGTTTGCCCTGCGTCATTTAGATCATCAAAAATCTTTAAAAGATTATCCGATGCTTTAGAGTCCAACGCTCCCGTAGGCTCATCTGCTAACAGCAATCTTGGCTTTGTAATGATCGCTCTTGCAACCGCTGTTCGTTGTTTTTGTCCTCCAGAAATCTCATAAGGATATTTGTCCAGAAGTTCTTCTAATCCCAATTTTTTTGCAATTGGCTTTAGTTTTTGTTCCATTAAATTGTAAGATTCTCCAGATAAAACCAATGGAAGAACGATATTATCTCGAATGGTAAAGGTATCTAAAAGATTAAAATCTTGAAATACAAACCCTAAATTTTCTCGTCGAAAAGCCGTTTTTTCCTTCTCTGAAATTTTTGAAAAAGATTTCCCATCCAATAGGACTTCTCCTTTCGTCGGTTGATCCAATGCGGCAAGAATATTCAATAAGGTAGTTTTTCCTGAGCCGGATTCTCCCATGATTGCCACATATTCTCCTTCTTCAATACTGAAAGATACATTGGAAAGAGCCTTTACCTGATTTCCGCCAAATCTTGTTGTATAAATTTTTTCTAGACAGTTTGCTTCTAAAATTGTCATTGTTTTTCCTCCTTGTTTTTTGTACTTTCAGTATAATAAAACCGTCGAAGAAGCGACATTTCATCGTGTGACATTTCGACGGTTCATGTGACAATATTGTAAGATTACTCAAAAATTTTCTTAGACTGGGTTGAAAAGACAATCGATATTGTTGTTCCCTCTCCAACATGCGACGCTGCAAAAATCTGATGGGAAAGTTTTTTTGCTGTTTCTTTACAAAGATACAATCCTATTCCAGTTGCTTTTTTATCCGTTCGGCCATTATAGCCTGTGAATCCTTTTTCAAAAATACGAGGAAGATCTTCTGGTGCAATTCCAATTCCTGTATCTGAAATATTCAAGGTATCATCTGGCTTTGAATAAATAGAAATTTTGCCTCCTTCTTTTGTATATTTTAAAGCATTCGAAAGAATTTGTTCTATAAGAAAAGACAACCATTTTTCATCTGTTAAAACAATAAGATTTGTCGGAACATAGGACAAAGTAATCTTTTTTTCTACAAACTGAGGAGCAAATTTATGAATGATTTCTTTTAAAATCGTATCTAGTTTGTATTCCTTAAATACAAAATCGGAGGAAGGACTATCCAAGTGCAAATAAGACAGTACCATTTCGATATATTGTTCTATTCGAAATACTTCCAAAAGAAGTGCTCTATTTTGTTTTGTATCTTCTTTTTGCAAGATCATCCTCAATACAGAAACAGGTGTTTTGATCTGATGAACCCAAGTGGAATAAAACTCAATTGCGTTACGTTCTTTTTCATTCCATTTTGTTGTACTCTCATTTAAAATTCGTTGCAACTGAAGGAAAAGATTCATAAAATCTGCTTCGCATAAAGTATCTGGCTGTACAAAAGGATCTGAAAACAAAGGCAAGTTGTCCAATTCTTGTTTCAAGCGCTGATGTTTTTGAAACAATCGAACGCTTTCAATTCCTTTTACGATTCCAAAAAGTAACAAGGTTAAGATGGAACCATAGAAATAAGGTTCCATGGGAAGTTTATACAAGAAAAAAAGAAGCCCAAAAATAAAAAGAAACATCAAATATATTAGAAGGGATTTTCCTTGTTCTTTTCCAACTAGTTTCCATATCTTTTTCTTTTCCAAAATCTCTCTCCTACTCAATGATATATCCTCTACCTACTTTTGTTGCAATAAAATCATGAAGCCCTATATCTTGCAGTTTCTTTCGCAAACGGTTTACGTTTACAGTTAATGTGTTTTCTTCTACATAGACATCCATTTGCCATAGTTTCGTCATTAAAGTTTCCCTACTGACAATCTTCCCTTTATTTTCCATCAAGGTTTGTAAAATACGAAATTCATTTTTGGTAAGTTCGATTCTCTCTCCTTTATAAGAAATGGAACTGTCCCCTAAGTTTAAGATAGCATCTTTATGTTCGAGCACAGGAAGTGCATTGCTCATATCATAGGTTCTTCGCAGCAGGGCTCCGATTTTAGCAGTCATAATATCAAGATCCAATGGTTTTGCAATAAAATCATCTCCTCCCATCTGCATAGCGGTTACAATATTCATGTTATCGGATGCGGAAGAAATAAATATGATTGGAACATTTGAAATTTTACGAATTTCACTGCACCAATGGTATCCATTATAAAAAGGCAGCATAATATCCAGTAATACAAGGTGGGGTTCAAATTTCAAAAATTCTTTTACCACATTTTGAAAATCTTGTACACAAACACAGGTGTAGCCCCATCCTTTTACTTGGTCACAAATTGCACCAGCTAAGGAAGTATCATCTTCTACAATCAATATTTTATACATTTGCGTTTTCTCCTACATAGATGGTATTTTCTCATTTATGGAATATTATAAGCCATTGTTTTGGTAGGATTCAAGTCAATTCCCGAAATTCAATTCACATGTTTACTTGCAAAACATATACTACCACTAAAGATATGACATAGGAGAAGATGCTATGAATCGAAATCAATTTGGTATGGGAGCACTTCCTTCCGACTATGGAAACGAACCTCTGGTTGTCGATTTGGAATGTCTTGCATTGCAAAATCCTTATTATCGAAGTTCTTTATGGACAGGAAGCAATTTGCAAGTGACTTTGATGAGTATTCCAGTTCATGGAGACATTGGGCTTGAAATGCATTCTAATATAGACCAGTTTCTTCGTATAGAAGATGGATATGGACTTGTAATGATGGGAAAAAGTGAAACCATTTTGGATTATCAGCAAAAAGTAAACGATAACTACGCAATTATGATTCCCGCAGGCACCTGGCATAATATTATAAATATTGGGAGAGTTCCGCTAAAACTGTATTCGATTTATGCTCCCCCGGAACATCCATTTGAAACCATCCATGCAACAAAAGAAATTGCTGAGATTGCAGAAAAATATTAAACTTGCTGTGTGAAGAAGTAAAAATCTACTTGTATTTCTAAGGTTCATACCATATACTAAAGACGTTAGTTTTTACAAAAGAAAGGATTTCATAGATGCAGTTACAAAAATTATTAAGTTATACAAGAAAAGCTGTTGATGAATATAGTATGATACAAGAAGGAGATCATGTTACCGTCGGAATCTCTGGCGGAAAAGACAGTCTTACCTTACTTTACGCCCTTCATGGATTAAAAAGATTTTATCCAAACCGCTTTGAATTAAGCGCACTTACCGTAGATCTTGGTTTTGAGGAGACTGATTTTTCTTCCATTCAAAAGTTGTGCGATGAAATGGAAATTCCATACCATATCGTAAAGTCAGAAATTGGACACATTCTTTTTGATGTTCGAAAAGAAACAAATCCCTGTTCGCTATGCGCAAAGATGCGTAAAGGTGCTTTAAATGAACAGGCAAAGGTAATTGGTGCAAACAAAGTTGCCTATGCACACCACAAAGATGACATTATTGAAACGATGCTCTTATCACTGATTTATGAGGGACGTTTTCATTCTTTTTCTCCGAAAACTTACCTAGATCGTATGGATCTTACTGTTATTCGCCCTATGATGTTTGTAGATGAAGCGGATGTAATTGGATTTAAAAATAAATATAATCTCCCAGTTGTAACAAATCCATGTCCAGTAGATGGATTTACAAAACGCCAATATGCAAAAGATTTACTAAAACAGCTAAATCAAGAAAACCCAGGGGTTCGAGAACGCATGTTCCATGCGATTTTAAATGGCAATATCAAAGGCTGGCCAGAACGTACTCCACACGTTCGATAGCAAAAAAAGACCAATTTACAAGATTGGTCTTTTTTGTCGTATACTATATTATCTTACATTCATCAAACTCCATCAATATTTCCCGCTGATATAATCTTTTCCCACAGATAATATCCATGAAGCAATTCTTTTTCTAACATTTCATTTGTTTTATAAGGCAATATTTCTTCCTCAACTTCTGGAATAGAGTCAATATTTCCATTCACAAATTCCGTGATTCGATGGGCTACCGATCTCGCTCTTACCGAAACACCTGCAAATCGAATATCTAAAATTTCATAACCAAAAGGCTTATATTCATTCATCCATATTTTTTGTCTTTTTTTCCGTAGTATTTCAGCTAGTTGTTCAATCTGAACTAACTCGTTTTCTGCAATAGATCTAAGTCTTTTTAAATCCTTTTTAGCATATGCATTATGTATAGTTTCAGTAATACCTGCTTTTTGAAACAAAAGTTCTGCCAATATTTGATAATAAGAAAAGATTAGATTTTCTTTTTGTTGATTGTTTTTTTCCGTAATACAGCGCAATTTTTCTGCAATTTGTCCATAACGTTTTTTTAATGTTGTTTCATCAAACATTTTGACAAAAAGGCCCATGAAATTATCTTCATAGAGTATTGTTTTCGATGGATTCTCACAATATTTGTTATGTCCGCCTTCTTCATATTTGGGATTATCAAATGCATCTAGTAAACAATAATCTTCCCAGTTCTCATGAAAACAAAACTCAAATCTCTCCACAATATCGTCTTTTAACGGATTTTTTGAGAATCCATATTCTCCGTAAAGTGCCAAAAGAGGTAACACCGTATCCAGAGGTGTTTCTGCTCCGTTATCCATCCATACTGTGCAAAATACATCCTTAACCTTGGTTTCACAACAGGCTGTTAAAGCATCTTTTGTTGATTGTAGTGCCTTGCTAATACCTGGTGCAATCCCATTCCAAGTCCAAGCTCCCCCTGCAAAAACAACAGGATTTCCTAATTTTTGATGAAGATAAATATATTTTTTATAAAATTCAACTCCTTCATTATAATAATCCCAGTAGCATAGGGCAATCTCATCCGACAAATTTCCCTTATTTTTAGGTTCTGCATCTTCTGATAAACTATAATAATCCTCCACACCGAAATTTAATTTCAAGTACATATCGGACCAAATCATCGGCTTTAGCTTTAATTGTCTACACACTTCTTCTAACCAATCCAAATGTCTTTTCATGATTTTGTCTGGTTCCTGGTAACCATTTTTATCTAAAAACCTTCCTCTTCCCAAATTCATTGCTTCATCCATTCCTAGATGAACAATGCCGCCTTGGAAACATTCCGCTACTGTTTTTAGGATCTTTTCCAGTAGCTTTTTGCTATTTGTATCCTCCAATAACAAAATATCATCAATATCTTTATAGGAATCAAACATCGGTTGTTTTAATGCACTTCTTAAATGGGCTAATGTCTGTATACAAGGGACTAGTGTGACACCGAATTGTTGCCCATATGCATCACATTCTTTTATTTCGTCTTTTGTTAATCGTCCTCTTAAATATCCCCAATACGGATATCCATCTATTTCCATCGTATCTTCCATGTAAAGATATAGCCGATTCATTCCAAATTGTGCAAGACGCCGTATGTATTTTTTTATTGTGGAAACATTCGGAACACAATTACGGGAACAATCCAACATAATTCCATTGGACTCAAAATTTGCTACTTCTTCAAGGAATATTTGTTCTTTCCCTATATGTTGAAAAAGCAAGGAAACTCCCCGGAAAAAATGTACTTTTTCAGAGCAATAAATAACGCAATGACTCCCTTGCTTTTTAACCATTAGCTTATTTTCATAAATTTGTTTACACTCTAATTGAATTTTTGCTTCTTCTGCATGATCCACAATTGTATATTGATATTGTTTCAGCAAAATTTTTAATCCATCGATTAATTCTTCTTTAAAATTTTCTGGTATCCAAATTGTTTTTGCACTCATCTATCCACCATCACTTTCCGTTTATTCTATACTCTGAAGGAGAAACTCCTGTATTTTTTTTGAATACTTTAAAAAAATAACTAGAATCTTCATATCCAACCATTAAAGCAATGTCTTTTGTCATCAACGTGGGACACTTCAACAATAACTCTTTTGCTTGGTCAATTCTTATGTTTTGTATGTAATGATTTGGGGTAACCCCTTTGTATTCTCGAAACAATCTGCTTAAATATGAGGGAACCAGGCCAAATTCTTGTGCCAACATTTTCGTTGTGATTCGTTCTTTGTAATGCTCTTGAATAAAGGTGTCCACTCTTAAAACCAATGCTTCTGTATTTTCTTCCGCTGTTGGAAATATAAGATTTTGACACCAAAATGTAAATTCTTCAAATACTTCATTTAGATCATTAGATCTCATGATGATGTCATTAATCTCTCCAGTCGGATTATTTGTCTCCTCCTTGGGAAGTTCAGATCTGTATGTTAGTATAAACATTAAAATTTTCTTTAACGTATGTTCCAAATCATACTGTGTAATAGTTTCTTCTTCCATTCGCCTTCGAATTTCATCTAGTAACTCTTGAAACCCCTTCATTTTTCTCTGCTTGATCAGATATTGCAACGTATCTTCTGTTGATTTTTCTAACAAGAAGGAAGGAGAATCCTTATCAAGACTGATGCATTCGCTTTTTCCATATTTCCAGTTTCTCTTTAGTTTTTTTCTTAATTCATTAATAATATTATTTAATTGAAACACATCCACACACACTTCGCCTACGATTGCTGCTACTGGAAACTTATATTCTTTTTTTAGAAGATACTGTTTAACTGCCTGCTTTATATTTTCAACATCTTTTGTTTCTACTAATACAATGATTTCGTTGGAGTATTTTCCGTAATATATGTAAGTTCCAATAAAACTTTCTATTTCTTTCTTTAGAAAGATACGAAATTCAGAAACGTTCCAAAATTCACCATCAAATTCCATTTCTTCCAGATCGGATGTACAATATGCTTTCGCCATGAAATAAATCGGATACAAATTTTTAAACTCTATGTTTTCCATCTCTTTATTTTGTTCTTGTATTCTGCTGCCAATCTGACTTTTTCTAAATAACAGTTGTTTTAGGATCATATCCTTTTTCGTTTCTTTTTGCGCGAAAATCTGTGCTTTTAATTCTTGAAGAAGCGTACATAGTTCTTGATTTTCTATTGGTTTTATAAGATAACGTTTTGCTTCAAATCGAAGTGCCTGTTGTGCATATGAAAAATCTTGATATCCACTTATTACTACACTAATAATTTGTGGTTTTTCTTCTTTTACATATTTCAATAATTGTAATCCGTCCACTAAAGGCATATTGATATCCGTAAAGACTACATCTACTGATTGTTTTTCTAAATATTCTAATGCTTCCTTTCCATTTTTTGCCAACATAACAATATGAAAGTCTGGATCTGCCTTTTCAATTAGTTTCGCAATCCCTCTTAGTAGAGGAAATTCATCTTCTGCAATAAGAACCTTAATCATTTAAGCGCTCCTCCAATCATCACTACTGCTCCCTCTTCATCATTAAACAATTCAAATACAAAATCATTTTCATAACAGATCATCATTCGCATATAAATATTCCATATTCCCATACCTTCAACTGCACCTTCTTCTAAATTGTTCCTCATTTGACTCATGGAAAAAGCGTTTACCCTTTCTGAAAATCGATTCAAATATTCTGCTGAGAACCCTATTCCATTATCATGAATTTCCATGATCCATTTTCCATCTTTTTCGTAAACAACTATTCGAATTTTCCATACTGGTTCTATGTTCTTAAAGGAATGTTTAAAACTGTTTTCACAGATTGGTTGAATAATATATTTAGGGATCTTCGTTTGATATAGGCTCTCATCCCCATCTATCTCATACTGAAAATCATCTTCATATCTTACTTTCATTAACTCCATGTAATCAATAGCATAGGAAATTTCATCCTTTATTGTACTGAAACCATCTCCCATATGTGAACCATAAACCAACATTTTTCTTAATCTAGTACACATATTAGAAATCTTCTCATTTCCATCCACCTGTGATTCAACAGATATAATTGCCAGTATATTGTAAAGAAAATGTGGATTCATTTGAGACTGCAAAGCAAATAGCTGCGCTTTTAGTGCATTTGTCTCTGATGCGTATTCTCGTTCCATTGCTGATTTCATCCGATCTATCATTGCATGAAATGCCGATTGTATGCGGACAAACTCGTCATTATCTTTCCACTCTTCTACTTGTAATTGTGGGTTATCCAATGTCATATTTTTCACAGATTCATTTAACTGTTCTAGTGGTTTTGATAGTTTTCTTACAATCAACATTTCTGTTATAACTGCGATACTGAAAATCAAAATGATTCCCATTAAAATTACCATATTGTATTGATTAAAAAAAACAACTTCAGGGCCTTTTTCTTTTACAAACAGTATTGTATATGGCGCATGATCTAATTCTTTTGCATAGACAACATATTTGGAAGTCTCGATCGGTTTTGCATTTTTTATTGATTCTTGTATTTCTCTAGACTTTGGCGTTGCCTGGTAACCTTCTTTTTCATTATCAGCTGTTGAATTTGGGTAAATCATACAATCTTCATGATACAAAGAAACATCGGTATCATTATCTATGTTTTCAATCAAATCATCCAACCATTTTACATTTTCTTGTACTTCTACATAAGCATATACACTTTCATTTGTAATATAATTTTTAATTTGACGAATAACAGAAAAATAAGGTTTCATTGCGATTCCCGTGTCATTTAAAATATCCTCTTTAGACCAAGAATAGTATACATGATGATGGTCATTCTCAAAATAATCTTGAACAGCTTTGAAACTATCACTTTGAAACCATTTGCTTATTCCTGAATTTGTTGTTATATCTGTTGTTGTATACACAAAATCATGGTATTGATTATAGAGACAAATTCTTTTGATTCCGTCCTTTTTGAAATTATAGGAATTTAACAATTCAACGATCTCTGCATTTTTTAGTGGTTCATCTTCAAAATAATTGGATTCCTGGCTTCCAACTAACTTCCGAAATGAGCTAACAAAATCTGGATTTGCAGCTATTTGAAGTGCTGTTTTATCTAAAACATAAAAGTGATTGTCCAATTGTTCCACAACACTATCGGACACAATTTTGAAGTCGTCTAACATATTTTCAGAAATCGTTGTTCGCACTTTGTGATAATAAATGCTACCTAATAAAATAACTACAAATAAAATGATAATATTTTGTGCTATAATTAATTTCGTTTTAAATGGAAATTTACGTAACATTTTCTTCCCTCTTTTCACTCAATTCTCATCTTTATTGTAGCATATTCTTATCTTTGCATCTATTCATAAGGATAATATTAACCTTTTACAGCCCCAGCTGTCATTCCCTCTACTATATATTTTTGTAAGCATAGATAAAGAATAATAATTGGCAACACCGTAAACATGATCGCAGCAAAAACATATTGCCAATCTCTGGCATATAAACCATAGAAATTATAGACCATCATCGGAATCGTCGTTCGGTCTGAGCTACTCATCAGATATAACGGTATTTGGAAATTATTCCAAATACTGATAGCTGCAATAATTAAATTTGTAATAACAGCTGGCTTCATAATCGGAATTAACACTTTAAAAAACATTTGCATTGTATTACATCCATCGATCAAGGCGGCTTCATCAATTTCTCTTGGAATTCCCTTTACAAAACTTGCAAAAGTCATAACCGCAAACGGCAAATTTACCGCTACAAACACAAAAATAACCCCGATATAAGTCTCTAACAAATGTAGTTTCAGAAGTAAAAAATATGTGGTTACAAGTTGCATGGATGCGGTTAATCCAAAGATAAAATAGTAATATGCTGCATTCATTTTCTTGTCGTTTCTTCTTGATATAACAATACCTGCCATACTTCCGCACACAAGGATAATTGCTACTGCCAGAATCGTAATGATCAAGCTATTTTTATATCCTCTTAATATATTACCTGTTTGTAGTACATGCTGATAATTTTCTATCATAAAATGCTTTGGTAAGCTTAAATCCATGTGCAATGCTTCGCCTTGTGTTTTAAAGGAACCTAGCACCATCATAACAATTGGAATTAAAAATATTGGCGAAATAAGTATACATAATATGAATGAAATCATTTTATTTTTTTTCTTTGATTTTATCATGATTCTACCTCCTTACTTCTTAGAAAGTGGTTAAGCGCAAATGCTACAAGTGCAACACCAATCGATAAGACAACGGAACTTGCACTGGATTTACCCAATAGTCCTAAACCAAAGGCCCGATATGTATAAGTACTTAGTACCTGTGTATCAAATCCAGGTCCGCCACCTGTTAATGCATAAACAAGATCAAATACTTTTAGTCCGCCAGTAATGTTCAATGTAATCACTACAGTAAATGATGGTGCTAATAAAGGAAATGTAATCTTTTTGAATCGTTGCCATACGGAAGCACCATCCATCTCTGCACTTTCATACAATTCCCCTGGTATAGACTGTAAGCCGGAAATAAATAAAAACATATTAAAGCCTGCCCACATCCACACTTCGATAAATATAATCCAAAACATTGCACTTCCATATTGTCCTAACCAATCTCTTGTAATTCCAGACATTCCAAGCGCATTTAATCCATTATTTAAAAGACCATCCTGTTTTAAAATTCCTGTAAATAATAGTCCGATAATCATACAACTTAATACACATGGTAAATAAAATAAGGTCCGAAAGAATCCGTTCCCTTTAAACTTTTGAACAACGAGAAGTGCAAGACCTAAACCAACGATTGTTTTAAAGGTTGTGGTTAAAATTGCGAAAAGAACGGTATTTCCAAGTGATCGTATGAAAACTTCATCTCCAAATAGATTGACAAAATTTCGAAATCCTGAAAATACTGGAGAGTTTAATCGATCCATATTCCAATCTGTAAACGAAAATAAAAATGCAATTACGATTGGTGTGATATAAAAAACGGTATATATCAAAACTGCAGGAAGGCACATCCAGCCAGGATATAATTTTCTTTTTATATTATTCTTCATATATTTTTGCTCCTATAAACAAAGAAGACACTATACCATTGTTTATGGCATAGCATCTTCTTTTTAACTATGCGATTTTACATACTCTTAGTTAAACGCCTCAACACCTTTATCCTTCATATACTGTTCAAAGTCTTTTTGGAATTGTTTCATGATAGCAGCGCCATCTTTATCACCTTTTGCTGGTGCATCCACGTAATATACATATAAACTACTTTCACACAGTGGATTTAAATCCATAACATAGAAGTTCCATTCTGGAATAACTTTGCCTTCTTTTATAAATTTTTCGTTAATATCTTGTAAGTATGTTGGAAGTTCTCCGCCATCAACATCTTTGAATGCCGGAAAACCTGGACGATCCTTGAAATAAAGGTTTGCATATTCTGGTGTAGACCAAAGATTAAATACCTTTTTCACAGTATCCAAATTTTCTGAACCTTTGTATGCTACAAAACCTGGAGATGACATATTTTCTGTTACAACATCCACACCATCTTTCATAGCAATCGCAAACATTCCAATGTTCGCATCCGGATTTGCTTCTAACACACTAGAGGCAAAAAAGTCTCCATTAAAGTGCATTGCAGCATTTCCATCGGCAACAGCAGAAATTGCATCATCATATGTAGCAGATGTGAAATTATCATTGATATAACCTTTTTCATAAAGTTCTAGATACTTATCGATAATTTCAGCAAATTCTGGAATATCTGTCCATTTCATTTCATTGTTAAGAAGTTTGCTTGCATATTCTTGTGCTTTCTCTTCTCCTAATGCCTTTGCAAAATTGTCTGTCATCAATATTTGTGGTACCCAACTATCTTTCGGTACATAAATTGGAGTAACTCCTGAATCTTTCAATACTTTGCAAACATTCAAAAATTCATCCCAAGTCTCAGGAACTTTTTTGATTCCTGCTTTTTCAAACACATCTACGTTATAGATAAATCCATGCGTTCCAGGTACGCTCAAAAATGGGAACCCATAAATTTTTCCATCTTTCTTGTATGTTACATTATCTGAGATCAGCAAATTTTCTACCCATGGCTCATCACTTAAATTTGCAAAATTGCTTTCTGGATCTATAATGTCATACACTGCCGGAATATTGTAATCAATAATATCCGGAGCTTCTCCTGAATTAAGTTTCATTTTAATCATATTCAATGATTCTGCATCTGGAACAACCTGGACATCTACAACAATATTTTCCTCTTTTTCTAATTTCTCAATCATTGCTTGCAATCCATCATAATACCTTGACTGTTGTACCATTGCGCTTATTGTAACTTTTTTGCCCCCATCTTTCTTTTGTGAGGACTGATTGTTATCGTTTTTTGAAGTTCCACAACCAGCAAGTAAACCAACACTGAGAATACAAGATAATCCAATTGATACTATCTTTTTTTTGTTTTTCATTTTACTTCCTCTCTTTCCTTGTTTTTTGGTGATTTTACTATATTTATAATTATAAATTTATTTTTTTTATTGTAAATGTACAAAATTAAAACATCAGATGTACAAATGTAAAAAGCAAAAGAAATCTTTTCCATATTTACTGCGAAAAAGACTTCTTCTGCTAGCACATTTAGCCAATATTATAATTTATTGTTTGAGGCGTATCCGCCTTTAATGATATGTTCCATACATGATTTTGATACTTTACTCGTATATTTGTTTCGTAATTAGCAGAAAATCTCACTTTTGCTAATTTACCACTCTCCCACTTTATATCTACTGTTATCCCTCCTTCTGCCAACAAACCAGTTACTTCTCCAGTCTCCCATAAAGTCGGTAACGCTGGAAGTAATTCTATCATTCCGTCATAACAACTTCTTAATAGCATATTGGCTATTCCACTTGCCGCTCCTAAGTTTCCATCAATTTGAAATACTTCTCGTTCACCTTCATTTTCTCCCAGTGGTGGATGTAAATCAAAAAGATTATCATAGGACGATTTTGTCAGGAGATCATTTAAAAATAATAATGCTGTATTACCATCTTCTAGTCTTGCAAAAAAATGTATTAACCAAGCGCAACTCCATCCTATATGTCCACCACCATGAGAAAGCCGTCTTTGAAGAAATGTCTTAACACCATTCATCAACTCTGGTGTGTCGTAAGTGTTGATGATTGTCCCTGGATAAAATCCCACCAGTGCTGAAAAGTGTCGATGTGCTGGATCTACTTCTTTAAAATCTTCAATCCATTCTTGAATTTGCCCATTTCTACCCACTTGAAAATCAGGTAACAATAATGCGATCTTTTTTACATTTTTTAACAAATCATCTTCTATACCTAGTATATTGGAAGCGTGGATATAATTTTTAAAGAGTTCTTTTAATAAGGATACATCCATTGTTGAACTATAACTTATCGCGCACTCTTGTCCATCTCTATCTTGAAATGTATTTTCAGGAGATGTTGAAATTGGTGTATGATAACGTCCATCTTTTCCCTTTTCAAGCCAATCCAAAGAGAATGTAATTGCTCCTTGCATAATCGGATAAATACGTTTTGCTAAAAGTTCTTTATCTGCTGTATATTTAAAATAATCGAATATCTGAACACAAAGCCAAATTCCACCCATTGGCCAAAATGCATATTTTGCCATGCCTGACACCGGCTCTGTATGTCTCCATAAGTCTACATTGTGATTGGCAACCCATCCTCTGCAATCAAAATAGTTTATTGCTGTTTCTTCTCCTGCATTGCTTATCTGTTCCAACATACATAGAAGAGGTTCAAAGCATTCTGTTAAGTTACAAATACCTGCCGGCCAATAATTCATTTCAGTATTAATATTAATCGTCCAATTACTACTCCAGACTGGTCGCAGACTATCACTCCATATTCCTTGAAGATTGGATGGTTGTGTTCCTTTTCGGGAACTTGAGATCAGCAAATATCGATTATAATGGTAATATAAGCAGTATAACCCAAAATCAACGGTCCCTTTTTTTAATTCTTCTAGTCTTTGTTTTGTTGTCTTTGTGTTCGTCTTTTCACATAAACACAAAGTTGATTTTTGAAATAATTTACTATAATCTTCTAAATGACGATCAAATAGTTCTCGATAGGTTCTTTTTTTCATTTCAGAAAAAACATTGTTTACCTTCTCAATACAGTGGTCAATTGAAAAATCAATTCTCGATGTATCTGATTGATATCCATCTGCTGCAGCAAAAAAAGCAAAAATTTCGGTTGCATTTTCCACAAAAATTTTACCGTCATCTTGGCGTATTGTTCCGTCTTTTAAGTTTATATCTATAGAACAACAAAACGGCATCCCTGGGTTGTCACATTCATATACGATAGGATTATCACTTTTTACATAATTTGGTTCTACATGTGTAGGTGCATTTCCTATTAAAGTAATCTTATTCTCATCATCTGCCATTAAAGTGGACTTTAATTGACTTTGCAACTCAAATACAATATTCAATGCCTTGGACGTATCACAAAAAAGATGAAGTATTATTGCATGATTCGGATAGGTTGCAAATATTTCTGAACGAAAATTTCGCCCATTATGTATAAATTCAGTACTTACAATCGCTTGTTCTAAGTCTAGTTCCCTTCTATAGGATGTGAATTCTTCGATCTCACAATACTGGTACTTTAAAATTCCAAGAGGCATATAGGACTCGTTATATTGTCCTAATAATTTCTCTTCTATTAGAATTTGTGCCTCTTGGTATTTTCCGGACATACACAATTGTTTTGCATTTTTTAATGCTGTTTTATCAATCTGTTTCTCTTTTCGTCGACCAGTTCCAGACCATAATGTATCTAGATTCAATGTAATATATTCTTCCGGAACTCTTCCGTATATCATTGCTCCTAAACTTCCATTACCAATGGGCATAGCTTCAGAAAATGAAGCCGCTGGGACATCATACCATAATTTTGTTTCCATACTTTCTCCTTTTCTCCAAATCACATTTTCTGTATGTCTGATTTGAAGACAATAATAAAATTTATATCGTAAAATCACCCAAGCAGCTTCTTTGAACTACCTAATTGAATTTCAATATACCATGCAACTTTCTAAATGGTCAATATGTTTTTTTTAAGATCATGTGAATCTTAAGCATCCCCATATCTCTGGAACGTAAACTTTTTTATATTAGATTCAAACAAAAATGCTCTAAAGCCAGTGATTGGGGGGATTCAAGGACCCCTACCCAATCTATTGACCTAGAGCAAAAAGATTTCAACTCTTATTCGTTTTGAAAATGATATAACTAAAGTTTTTTATCTGCACCTGCAAGTCTTTCTTTTAACTGTACATAGTTTACGATTGCTTCTGCGGTTCCTTGGATACCAAGTTCAGAGCTATTAAGACAAAGCTCGTAACTAGAAGCATCTTCCCATTTTTTATTTGTATAGTAGTTATAGTAACTTGCACGCTTTTTATCTGTTTTGATAATTCGATCTTTCGCTTTTGCATCTGTAAGATCATACAATCTTGCAATTCTTCGAACACGTGCATCTAAATCCGCATGAATAAATACACTTACTACATTATCGAAAGATTCTAATGCATAATCTGCGCAACGTCCAACTAAGATACATGGACCTTCTTCCGCAATTTTCTTAATTGCATCAAACTGTGCTAAGAATACCTTATGATTAATCGGCATCTCTGTATATGCATTACCTGTATATCCTCCCATAGAATATGTATCCATAACGAGAGAATATAAAAAGCTATTTGTTGGTCGTTCATCATGCGACTCGAAGATTTCTTCGCAAATTCCACTTTCTTTTGCAGCTCTTGCAAGCATCTCTTTGTCATACAACTTGATTCCCAATTGATCTGCGACTAGATGACCAATCTCTCTTCCTGCGCTGCCGTATTGTCTTCCAATTGTAATTATTGTGTTTGTTTTCATAATGGTCACTCTCCTTATTTACAAGATAAAGAACTTACACTTGTATTATACAAGATTATATGCCATTTTACAATCCTATTTCCAAGTCATCATCCAAATTTTACATGGAAAGTTTGTTCAATAATTCCTGAAAATAGGCCGGAAGTGGAGCGTCAAATTCCACGTATTTTCCAGTGAATGGATGAATAAATCCAAGCACTTTTGCATGTAAGGTCTGTCCTTGCAGTTTGAACGGACATTTGGACGGTCCATAGACTTCGTCTCCCAATATCGGATGACCAACACTTGCCATGTGTACACGAATCTGATGCGTACGTCCTGTTTCTAACTCACATTCAATATAGGTATAATTTCCAAATCTTTCTAACACTTTATAATGCGTCACTGCTTCTCGTCCATGTCTGGACTTGGTACTCATTTTTTTTCGATCTTGCGGATGTCTGCCAATCGGCGCCCTTACCGTTCCTTCATCTTCTTTTATATTTCCATGAACGATTGCATGATATTTTCTTGTGATATCATGACTTTTTAGCCGTTCTGCCAAAAACTGATGTGCATGATCTGTTTTGCAGATTACAAGCGAACCCGTCGTATCCATATCTATTCTGTGGACAATTCCCGGACGTGAAACACCATTAATTCCGGAAAGGTGCTCTTTGCAATGAAACATCACTGCATTAACCAATGTTCCACTGTAATGTCCTGGTGCTGGATGAACAACCATTCCTTTTGGTTTATTTACGATCAGAATTTCCTCATCTTCGTATAAAATATCAAGTGGTATATTTTCTGGTATAATGTCTGGATCTTCCGGTGTTGGAATAAACACAGAAATTTCATCTCCGATCGAAGGTTTGAAATTTGCCTTAACCGTTTTTCCATCCTTTTTCACATAGCCATCTTTGATCAACTTTTGAATAAAGGAACGAGAAACATCTTGCATCTGATCTGAAAGAAATTTATCGATTCTTTTTCCGCTCTCTTCTGATGTAAAATATAGTTCTTCGCCTTGATTATCTATCGACATAAAAACTTCCTTTCCCGTGCTATTTTCCTTTTTTTTCTTTTTTGAATGAAAATACTTTCAATTCATCATCATTATAGTAAAAAAGTACAGAAAGAGCAAATCCAATACATGCAAGGACTACATAGCAATCTGCAACATTAAATACTGGGAAATCGATGAGTTCAAAATAGAAAAAATCCACCACATAGTTCAATCGAAGTCTGTCAATTAAATTTCCAATTGCCCCTGCACACACCATAACTGCGCAAATCTTAAGCATATAATATCGCTTTGTCTGAGGCATGCGGCCATACATAAAAAAGATAACTGCAATAATCAGTATGGCTGTCACTGCGAAAAAGAGTTGCTGGTTCTGCATAATTCCAAATGCTGCTCCTCGATTTTCGAGGTATTCAAGTTTGAATACTCCTTTTATAAGAACAAAAGGATCTTGGTCCTTTAATTTTGCAACTGCAAGCCATTTTGTAAACTGATCAAACAATGTGAGTAAAATACATCCTACAATTGCAAACAGATAGCTTTTTATAACTTTACTTTTCTTATCTTTCATCTGACATTTATCCTTTTCAAGCCTTTATATGTATTTATTAATGCTAACAAATTCTCTATTTTTTTTCGTACGATATTGGGAGCCATTGAATTTAAATTTTCCCATTCCACGTACAGAAATAATATCTCCCTCTTTTACCTGATAACTATTCGTTGTCATGAGTTTTCCATTCACAAAAACCTTTGCCCCTTCAATAAGACCACTTAATTTACTGCGAGAAGAGGAAAAAGCAAGGGATAAAAGACTATCCAAACGAACTGATGCAACGGTACCTGTAATTTCTTCGAAATTAGGAGTGAAATCTAGTTCTTCGCAATTTGAAACCGTCGCATAGACACTGGTATGCTTTATTCTTGTTAATTCATTGCACAAAAAATCACTCATAGATCGATGAATGAACACAATCGTTTCCTTTTCTTTGATCAGAATATCTCCTATTTTAGATCGATCAATCCCCAAATTTAATATGGCACCCAAGTAATCTCTGTGGGTCAGTTGTTCTGAAAACTTCGCCTGTAATGGTAGGATCTTTATGATTACATATGGAAAGTCAATATCATTTAAATTTTCTTCACGCAAAGAAAGAGCATCAGGTATAAATGCTACCATCTGACGCTCTGCTAAGTCATACCCGCCAAAGGTAACATATCTTGAATACAATTTATCCTTCGGCAAGGTATGCAATATATTCCTTTCGTTTAGATTCAAAAAATCAGTATATGTAAAAATATTTCTATGATAGGCAATCTTAGATAGCTCTATCAATCGTTTTTCAAGTAACTGTTCTTCTTTCATACCGTTCTAAACGCTTTCTTTTAGTATCCACCTCTAACATTTGCAGATTCTAATGATCCACTAAGCAAATCCTGTAAATCTCCTGAAATATCTACATTTGTAGGTGTTACAAGGAAAATATAATTTGAAATCTTCTGAAGATTTCCGCTAATTGCAAATGCAGCTCCTGAAATAAAATCTATGATTCTCTGTGCAATTTCGAGATCCATACCTTCTAAGTTCAAAATAACAGTACGTCCAGCAAGAAGTGTCTCTGTAATTTCTTTCGAATCTGCTACAGATGTAGGTTTCACAACACATACTTCCATCCCTGCATTACGTCTTTGAGAAGGCTGACGCATTGGTGTTATCTTACTGCTTGCAGCTGGCGAAAACTTATTGTCTTCTTGAAGATCAAAATCATCAAAATCGTCTTTATTTTTTCTACTAAAAAATGAATGACGTGGTTTTTCTTCATAGTCATCATCCTCTTCGTAGTCATCATCATACAAATCATCATCATCATAATCATCCTCGTTCAATTTCATGATGGCTAAAAGTTTATCAAACACACCCATTTTTTACACTCCTATCTTATGCTTCATTTTGTATAATTTCTTTATTGATTCTTTCTTATCAAAAATCTATGCATTCTTACTATAGTTTCTATGCCCAAAAATTCCTGTGCCCACACGAACAAAAGTTGCACCTTCTTCGATTGCAACCTCATAGTCATTGGTCATACCCATAGAAAGAATACTCACATTAACATTATCAATGTTTTTCTCATTAATGTCAACAGATAATTGATGTAATTTTGAGAAAATCGGTCGATTTTCTTCTGGATTTTCTACGAAAGGTGCAATTGTCATAAGTCCTTCTACTTTTATATGTTTAAATTTGGATACTTTTTCAATAAATGGAAGAACTTCTTCTTCACTTATACCAAATTTACTTTCTTCTTGTGCCACATTAACTTCTACTAATATTCGGACAATACAGTCTTTTTTTGCCGCTTCTTTTTCAATTGCTTCTGCAAGTTTTATACTATCCACCGAATGAATCATTGCTACTTTATCTACAATATATTTTACTTTGTTTGTCTGAAGATGTCCAATAAAGTGCCATTGAATATCTTTCGGTAGAAGCTCGTATTTTTGCGTAAGCTCTTGCACTTTGTTTTCTCCAAAAATCCGTATTCCCAGATTGTATGCTTCCTGTAAGATTTCTGTCGGTTTTGTTTTACTGACTGCGATCAATGTTACCTCTTCTCTATTACGTCCACTTTTTATGCAGGCATTATTGATTTTTTCTTCCACATACGTAAGTTGCTCTCTTAACATATTATCTTTCTCCTCTACAATTTAAAATACAATTTCACCATCTGTCACAGTATCTCCTTCTTGAATAATGTGATCATAATTTCTTAATCCATAATTGTTATTTCCATCTACAATACAATAATCATCACTTTCATATAGAATTGTAATCTGTGTAAAAACTGCATATCCACGATTAATCTGATATACCCCTTCTATTTTCTTTGGATAGGAAAGGGTAAGTTTCTGCGAATCTCCTTCTTTTTCAAGTATCGTTCCAAATTTTAAGTGATCAACCCCTATATATACCATATCATCTGGCGTTTCTTTATAGATCTTGCATATTTGAAATTTGCGTTCTCCTTTTTCATCTACAACCATAACCCCTTCTGCTTGGTTATTTCCTCCATGTGTAATAAAGGATTTTGGAACTAAATATGCATCCATTTGAGCAATAGAACTTTTGGGAATTTTTAATCCTGTTTCGTCATCAAAAATAAGTTCCACATTTATAAATCGATCCGAGGCATATTCGATCATAGACGCGTTATAATTCAAAACCGCATAATACTCTCCATCTTTTTTAAACGTATCTACTTTTGCTTTTAAGATATTGTTATTCTTATCCAACCGTGTATTCACTGTTCTCATTTGCTTTAGCTCTTTTGATACCTTACGATCTATTGGGATGATAATAGACCATCGATTATCTAAAACCACTTTATAAATGGGATCCCCCTTTTTTACATGCGCATTATCGCTTTGAATACTATTTTTATAGTTTTTTCTGTCTAAGTCTGTTTTTTTGAATGTTTCAATAGTTAAGCCTTCAAACCCATCCACATTATGAAGAACTATGCCATCTGTTGTTGTTGGAAAAATCGTTGCTTGCTTTCCTGATACTTTTAAGAAAGATTCAACTTTTGTGATTTTTGTTTCGCTTGAAGAATTTTGAAGCGTATGACTTATATCATTTTTCAAAGCATACACATCTGAAAATTTTGAAGACTGAAAAGATTCATTAAAGCTATGAATTCTACTTTCAAGCTTCTTTTGCTCGTCTAACGATAATTTTTGATTGTTATCCTCCTTATTATTTTCATTTGAAATTTTATTCGACGTTATTGCATATGCAGGTACTCCAACTTTCATCTTAGAAAGATTATTATGAAAATAATGTACATACCCTGTCTTTTCCGCAGGAATTACAACTTCTCGTCGCAATGCAATTCCTGTATAAGAATTATCCCTTAATATACTTCCTTCTCGCACTTCATAAACAGACACTTTTTTTCGAAAGGCAAACATGGAAATCGTTACAAGTAAATATATAAAAATAACTGCAAAGACAATGATACCAATGTTCATCTCTCGCTTTGTTCTATATTTATTTATACTAATTGTTTTTGTTTTATTTGATGTCACATTTTCCATCCTTTCCACTTTTAATAAATCAATTTATTATATCATCAATAAATGTATATTTCTAGTTTTCCTGGTAAGAATAAAACAAGCACTATAAAAAAGGAGGTTTCTTAAATGAAATGGTTTGATAATACTGCTCTAACACTTGTAATTATTGGAGCCGTTAATTGGCTTTTAGTCGGAATTTTTAAATTTGATCTCGTTGCTTTTTTATTTGGTAATCTAAGTTGGGTTTCTCGAATCATCTATACGATCATTGGTCTATGCGGACTTTATTTAATTAGTCTTTTTGGAAGAATCAGCAATATTTCTGAATAGTGTTCCTTTTATGTAGAAAGAGCAGAGAACTTAACTTGTGTTAGTAATTCTCTGCTCGATTATAAACTCTTATTTTGCAACACCTGCTCCAAGCAATTTAGTCATTTCACTATACAAAATTTGCTTATCTGGAGCACCCATAACAACTGAAATGAATTTCTTTCCATTTTCTGCTTCAGAATAAAGAATAACACAAGACCTGGCTTCATCTGTTGTTCCTGTCTTACCGCCGATGACATGTACTCCTTTTGGTGGTTCGGCCTCTCCAGTAGCATAATAATTTGTTGCGTACCAACCAGGTGTATATACATTTCCATTCTTGTCTGTAATAGTAGCAACGTGGTTTTTCTCAGAAATAATTTTTACAAAATCTGGATTTTTCATACATGCTGTAAAGATTAAATATAAATCATATGCTGTTACATAATGGTCTTCATCGTGTAGTCCATGCGGATTCATAAAATGTGAATTTGACGCACCAAGGAGCCGTGCTTCTTCATTCATCAACTTAACAAATTCCTCTACATTACCGCTTATATGTTCCGCAATTGCAATAGCAGCGTCATTTCCTGAATAGAGCATCAATCCACATAAAAGATCATATAATGAAAGCGTATCTCCTGCATTCAAACCACAAATCTGCTCATCTACGTGAAAATCAGAAGAATTTACCTTTACTGTCACCATATCATCTAACTTTCCATATTTCAGTGCTAAATATGCTGTCATAAGTTTTGTCGTACTTGCCGGATATATCTTTACATGAATATTTTCTGAATGAAGCGTTTCTAGATTCTCTATGTCAAATAGACCTACAGAATAAAGATTGTCATTTCTTTCATAGCCTTCTAAAAAAATATCATCATTGGTTACGCAAAGATTTTGCGCAAATAATTCTTCTTTTAAAACTTGACCATTATAATTTTTTGCTTCAAACAGTAGAACTTCTTTTTTCCCTCGATTAAACAAAAAGAGTGCTGCTATTCCAATCATTATAAAGAGGGCAATATAAAGAATGGTCAAAACAATCGTTCGAATCTTTTTCTTTCGTTGTGCTTTCTTTTTCCTTAACGCTTGACGCCTTTCGAAATTTGCATCTCTTTTTTTTAACTGTTGTCTTGATCCAACTTTTTTTTCTCGACCTTTGACTTTTTGGGTATTTTTTTTGTTATTTGTACATCTCACGCCAATCTAAATCTCCTCTATCTAATGCCATAATGAGTGCTTCAGCAGTAGCAATATTCGTTGCCATTGGTATATTGTAAATATCACATAGCTTTACAATATCATTTACATTAGGCTCATGTACACGAGGAGTCAAAGGATCTCGAAAAAAAATCAACAAATCCATTTCATTATGCTCAATTTGTGAACCTATTTGTTGCTGTCCACCTAAATGTCCCGCAAGATATTTATGAATATTTAAGTTGGTGACACTTTCAACTAAAGTGCCCGTCGTTTCTGTCGCATATAACGTATGCTTATTGAGAATCCCTCGATAAGCGATACAAAAATTTTGCATTAATTTCTTTTTGGCATCATGTGCCACTAATCCTATATTCATACTTTATATCTCCTCTATTGAAATATTTTAGGCTGAAGACCAACATTTAAAACCAAACCAATTCCTATATAAAAACATACAATTGAAGTTAGTCCATAACTAACAAATGGGAGGGAAATTCCCGTATTTGGGAACATTTGCGTCGCCACACTAATATTGATCATTGATTGAATCGCAATCAGTGCGGCTACTCCTCCACAAATCTGTTTCCCTGCTGCGTCTTTTGCTCTCTTTCCGATAATAATACATTCTATCACAATTAATAATAACAAAATTATAACCGTACAACAACCCACAAATCCTAATTCTTCTCCAATTATTGCAAAAATAAAGTCCGTTTGTGGCTCTGAAATGAAATTTCCATTTTTTACAGAAGTTGTTGTATTGCTATTGTACCCTTTTCCGGTAAGCTGTCCCGAACCAATTGCCTTTACAGAATTGATCTGTTGATAGGCTTCTTCTGTTGCATATTTTTCTGGTTCCAACCATGCTAAAATACGCTTTTGTTGATGCTCATACAAAAATGGCTGATTCGGCTGCACTGCGATGCTTAAAAAGAGAATAGACACAGGCAATACCACTGCAAGAACAGAACCAATAAATTTATAGCTAAGCCCTCCTAAGTACAACAATACGCAGAACAATGTAGCAAGACAAATTGTGTTAGATAGGTTTGGTTGCTTATAAATCAAGTACAACGATGGAAGAATCAGTGCCGTGGCTGCAATCACTGTTTTATTGCTTAATGTTTCTTCTTCTCGTTTTTTAAAGAAACCTGCAAAAAATAATATAGTAATAATCTTAGTTAAATCAGAAGGTTGAAATTGGATAAATCCGATTCTAAGCCAACGAACAGCCCCATGAGATGCTTCTCCAAAAAAATGTACAGCAAGAAGCAAAATAATATTAACAATATAAAGGATCCAATACCAATTAATAATCCACTTATAGTCTACCACAGAAACCACTATCATTACTATAATTCCTAAAATAACTCCAAGTAGTTGTTTGCCTTGCAAAGAAGCTTTAGCACTTCCTACAAAAAAGATTCCTATAACTGACACTGCCACAACAAGGGCAATGAGACTAAATTTATAATTTTTTAAATAATATCGTTTTTTCAAATTATGAAAGTTTAAAAAATCTAGTTTCAAAATTTTTCTCCTGTTAGTCGAATATGAATTTCCTCATTTGCAATTTTTATGTAAAAATTTTCAGGATCTACAGATAAATATTTCGACACTGTATGAAATATATCTTCTGTAAATTTTTCTGCCGTTTCTGGTGTACAGTGCATCCTATCCGCAAGAAGTAGGATTTTTAATCTTTCTTTTGCCACGTGAACAGATTGTACACTCATTATTTCTCCTCCTATTTTCTTTTTAAAAAATTAGAGAGTTTAGAAAGTAATCCATCTGTATGTGTAAAATCCATCACTGGAATATCTTCTCCTAAAATTCTTTTACAAATGTTACTATATGCTTTTCCTGCTAAACTATCCGTCCCTATAATCGGCTCACCTTGATTGGTCGAAATTACAACTTGTTCATCATCTGGAATTACGCCAATAAGATTCACTGCAAGAATTTCAGATACATCTTCCACAGACATCATATCTCCTCTTTTAACCATATCAACACGTAACCTATTAATAATCAAATCATTTTTTCTAATTCCGTGAGTCTCAAGCAAACCTATTATCCGATCCGCATCTCGAATTGCCGAAACTTCTGGCGTTGTTACAATAATTCCTCTCTCTGCTCCAGCAACCGCATTCTCAAACCCTTGCTCGATTCCAGCAGGACAATCTAAAAGAATGTAATCGAATTCCTCTTTTAATTCTGAAATAAGCTTACGCATCTGTTCTGGCGATACCGCTGTTTTATCTTTTGTTTGTGCTGATGGAAGTAAATATAATTCCGGATATCGTTTGTCCTTAATAAGCGCTTGTTTGAGTCTGCAACTTCCTTCGATAACATCTACGAGGTTGTAAACAATCCGATTTTCCAACCCCATAACTACATCTAAATTTCTAAGTCCAAGATCGGTATCAATGACAATCACTTTTTTTCCTGTTTGTGACAATCCAATTCCTATATTTGCTGTCGTAGTTGTTTTACCAACTCCACCCTTTCCTGATGTGATGACAATAACTTCTCCCATTTTTCTTCCTCCTACTACTCTTACTTTATTTTCTCACAAGTAAGTCG
>JARIEI010000077.1 GCA_029256845.1 Ruminococcus sp.
AGCATCAAAAGACTACTATTCCAACTCATCTACAAGATGCACATTACAAAGGATCGCAGAAATTAGGGCATGGAGTAGGGTATCAATATGCACACAATTATCCAAATCACTATGTAAAGCAGCAGTACCTTCCAGAAGAAATAAAAAATGCCAGATTCTACGAACCTGGCACATTGGGATATGAAAAGAAAATAAAAGAACATTTAGAGCAGCTTAGAGAGGAGTAAAGAGTATAAATCCTGACTAACTGTATTCCAATTATTTGCAATGGTTTTCGCTTCGACTTCCGTAGGAACTGTAAGTTTTAGGTCAATGAGGCTAAAACCATTTTCTACAATTTGACAGCAGACTTCGAATTCATGATTGGTATTTAAATAATAATCCGATTTTATAGAAACTTCTTCCTTCAATTCGAATTTCTTTTCCACAAGAAAGTCATCAATATCTTTTTGGATTGCAGATGAGATCTTGTTAGAAAAGAAGTGGATGGTTTCTGAGCCCTCATCTGTAATGTGGTATAAGGTGCGGTTATGTGTTGTTTCCACTCTTAGAAGACCAGAATCAACCATTTCCGATAATGTCTTTTGAAGTTTGAAATAGGTGGTATATTCTTTGTCTAAAATAAATTCAGAAATTTGTGAGGTGGTTAGAGGAAAATCTACTTTTTCTAACATATAAAGTACAATTAATTTGTAAAGTGTAAATGATTCAGGCATGATACTCCTTTCCCTGCCATATATCTTGCTCTTTTAGATAACGGTGCAGTGTGTTTAATACAGTTCGCTTGTTGCTAGACCATTTCGGTTCAATTAAAAGATCCTCTGGTCCATCTCCTGTGAGACGATGAATGGAAATTTCGGGATTCAAATGAGAAATACAGGTTCCAACAAATTGAATATATTCCATCATGTCAGGAACATAAAAAGGATCCTTCATATATATATTTGCTAAAAGAGTTTGTTTTAAAATATGCAAAAGCTGCAACTTTATTCCTTGAATATCGCAGTGGTTCAAATATTCAATGGTCTCTAACATCTGTTCTTTCGACTCGTTTGGGAGAAACAAAATTGTATGAACGATGACAGATACACCAAGTTGTCGTAGATTGTGTACGGCATCATTAAAAACGGATAGCTCATATCCTCTTCTAATAAATCGGGCAGTATCCTCGTGAATGGTTTGGAGTCCAAGTTCAACCCAAACGGGTTTTATTTTGTTGAGTTCTTTTAATAAATCTAGAACGTCGGGTCCAAGGCAGTCTGGCCTAGTGGCTATGGATAAAATTTTCACATCATCATCTTCAATGGCTTCCATAAAGATTTTTCGTAAATATTCAATAGGTGCATAGGTATTTGTAAATGCCTGAAAATAGGCAATGTAAGAGTGGACTGGGCGTTTGCCATTTAAATCGAGCTTTCCTTTTTGCAGTTGCTCTTTGATAGAGAATTTCCGAGAGCCGGCAAAATCTCCTGATCCATGTGCACTACAAAAAATACAGCCACCTCTTCCAATCGTACCATCTCTGTTTGGGCAACTCATGCCTCCATCTAGTGTAATTTTATAAACTTTCTCTCCGTAGAGTTTCTTTAAATCGAAATCCATGGAGTGGTATCTTTTCTCTTCCCAGCGGTTCATAAAAATCCTTTCTAATATAAATACTTTTCTGCTGATTATCATAACACTGATAGAAAATTCGTGCAAGAGTACAAATGTATGGAATATTTCTCTTTTCATTTTCACTTGGATGTTGTATAATACAAACTGAATTTATGATATATCTAACGTCGATTCAGACACAGATTCCCAAAGATGATAAAAATTTTATATAGAAATTAATTACAGGATTGTAAGAATGATTTAAAGAAAGGAAAACTATGACAAGGGAAAAATATGAGACGCTTCCGCTAACAACACTGAAAGAACTTGCAAAGGCACGCCATATGAAAGGAATCTCTGCTTTAAAAAAAGGAGAACTTATTGATGCTATGCTTGAGCAGGATGAAAAGGATGAAAGAGAAGAAGTGAAAGAAGAAGTAAAAGAAGAGATGAAGGAAAAGAAGGAAGGCGCCGATTTTGATCAACTCGATAGTGGAGAAAAGGCCAACGGAATCCTAGAAGTGCTTCAAGATGGATATGGTTTTATCCGCAGTGCAAATTACTTACCAGGAGAGAATGATGTTTATGTTTCTCCATCTCAAATTCGAAGATTTAATTTAAAAACAGGGGATATTATTGCAGGAAACAAGCGAGTAAAATCACAAGGTGAAAAATTCAGCGCATTGTTGTTTGTATCTTCTGTTAACGGAACGAAGCCTTCAGTAGCAGCACATCGACCAAGTTTTGAAGAGCTAACTCCTATTTTTCCAAACCAACGTCTTCGCCTTGAAACACCTGGAAGTAGCACAGCTATGCGAATTGTAGACTTATTATCGCCTATAGGAAAAGGTCAAAGGGGTATGATCGTGTCCCCACCAAAAGCAGGTAAAACTACATTATTAAAGCAAATAGCACTTTCCGTTCAAAAGAAAAATCCGAAGATGCATATTTTGATTTTATTGATTGATGAACGACCAGAAGAAGTAACTGATATTAAAGAGGCAATCACGGGGGAAAATGTTGAGGTTATTTATTCTACATTTGATGAACTCCCAGAGCATCATAAGCGTGTTTCAGAGATGGTCATTGAGCGTGCAAAGCGTTTGGTAGAACACGGAAAAGATGTAACTATTTTGTTAGATAGTATTACAAGGTTAGCTAGAGCATACAACTTAACGGTTCCGCCATCAGGAAGGACTCTTTCAGGCGGCTTAGACCCAGCAGCATTACACATGCCAAAGCGATTTTTTGGGGCTGCAAGAAATATGCGTGAAGGGGGAAGTCTTACAATCCTTGCGACAGCATTGGTGGATACAGGAAGTAAAATGGATGATGTTGTGTACGAGGAATTTAAAGGAACCGGAAATATGGAGCTGGTACTTGATCGAAAATTGCAAGAAAAAAGGGTGTTCCCAGCAATAGATATTCCAAAATCTGGGACAAGAAATGAAAATTTGTTGTTAGGAAAAGAAGAACAAGAGGCTGTTTATATAATCAGAAAAGCTTTAAATGGATTAAAAGCAGAAGAAGCAGTAGATAATTTGATTACCATGTTTTCCCAAACAAAATCAAATGATGAATTGGTGCAAATGGTTATTAAAAAGAAATTTATTTAAACATAAAAATGGAAGAAAAATGCTTGCAAAAGATTTGGAACTGTGTTACAATCAAATAGCTGTTTAGAAAAATTAATAATTATATTTTAAATAGAGAGGTGAAAATCATGAGAGAAGGAATACATCCAGAATACCATCAGGCAACAGTAACATGCAACTGTGGAA
>JARIEI010000148.1 GCA_029256845.1 Ruminococcus sp.
GCAAATGGAGCAAGAAGAACTGCAATTGTTTCCAATGTTTCTTTATCAATTCCACCCTCTTTTTTTGCAAGTTCAATGAATTTGTTGTTGTATTCCATAAATCCAGAAATAACCGTATTTAAACTAAAGCTTTCCAAACGAGTTGTAATATCATATACAATCTTATTACGAAGTTTGATCATTTCTTTTGTTGCTTTTACATTTGCTTCTTTACTATCCATAAGAAGGTTCCACAAACGTTTCAAGAAACGATTGACTCCATCGATTCCACGATCATCCCATTCCGCATCTAATTCTGGTGGTCCTACAAACAATTCATACATTCGAAGAGAATCACATCCGTAGTCATTTACAAGATCATCTGGAGATACGACATTTCCTTTTGATTTACTCATCTTAATTCCATTTTTACCAGTAATCATACCTTGGTTAAAGAGTTTCTTGAATGGCTCATCAAAGTCGATTGCTCCAATATCATATAAGAATTTTGTGTAGAATCGAGAATACAGAAGATGAAGTACTGCGTGTTCTACACCACCAATATACATATCTACTGGAAGCATTTCATCTGCTTTTTCTTTTGAAACCAATTCTTCATGATTGTGGCTATCCACATAGCGGAGGAAATACCAAGATGATCCTGCCCACTGTGGCATTGTATTTGTCTCTCGTTTTGCAGCTTTTCCGCAAACAGGGCATTTACAATTTACCCACTCTTCAATTCCTGCAAGTGGTGATTCCCCAGTACCTGTTGGCTCATAAGACTCTACCTCTGGCAAACGAAGTGGAAGCTCTTCTTCTGGAACTGGAACAGCACCACAATCTGGACAATGAACAATTGGAATTGGCTCTCCCCAATAACGCTGACGTGAAAATACCCAGTCACGAAGTTTGAAGTTTACAGTTGCACGTCCAAATCCTTTTTCTTCTATGATATGTGGAGCTTCTTTCTTTAATACAGAAGATTCCATACCATTCCACTCTCCAGAATTGATCATTGTTCCAGCTGCTTCTGTATAAGCTTCTGTCATATCTTCAATTTCTTTTCCATCTTTTGCGATTACCTGGATAATTGGAATATTGAATTTTGTTGCAAATTCAAAGTCTCTTTGATCATGTGCCGGAACGCACATAATTGCACCTGTACCATAATCTGCAAGTACGTAATCAGAAAGCCAAATTGGGGTTTTTGCACCATTTAACGGATTGATCGCATATGATCCAGTAAATACACCGGTTTTTTCTTTATCTTGCATACGGTCTACATTTGATTTCATAGAAGCATCGTAAATGTATTTCTCTACTGCCTCTTTTGTTTCCTCTGTAGCAAGACTCTTTGCCATCTCGTGTTCTGGAGCAAGCACCATAAATGTAGCACCATGCAAGGTATCTGGTCTTGTTGTGTAAACTGTAATTTTTTCCTCTCTTCCTTCTACAGGGAAGTCAACCTCTGCTCCATAGGATTTTCCAATCCACTCAGCCTGCATTTTCTTTACTTTTTCAGGCCACTCAAGTTTATCAAGGTCATTTAATAGACGATCTGCATATTTTGTAATACGAAGCATCCACTGACGAAGATTTTTCTTTGTAACGTCTGTACCGCAACGCTCACATTTTCCATTTACAACTTCTTCATTTGCAAGACCTGTCTTACAAGATGGACACCAGTTGATTGGAAATTCTTTTTCATATGCCAGGCCTGCTTTAAACATTTTTACAAAAATCCATTGTGTCCATTTATAAAAATCTGGGTCTGTTGTGTTTACTTCCATATCCCAGTCATATAAAGCTGCAATTTCATCAATCTGACGTTTGATGTTTTTAATATTTTCTGCTGTTGAAATGGATGGATGAACCCCCATTTTAATTGCATAGTTTTCCGCTGGAAGTCCGAACGCATCCCATCCCATTGGATGAACGATATAGTATCCTTTTAACAGCTTATATCTGCTCCATACATCAGAGATAACATATCCTCTCCAGTGTCCTACATGAAGCCCGTTTCCTGATGGATATGGGAACATGTCCAGGCAGTAATACTTCTCTTTTTTATTTCCATTATCATCAACTCTTGGATTCACTGGATTTTCTGCCCATTTGTCGTGCCATTTCTTTTCAATTGCTTTGTGGTTATACGCAACCTTTGACATTCTCTTTTCCTCCATTTTCTTAATATAAAAAAGCCTTCTTTCTCAACAAGAGACGAAAAGGCTTTTAATTCCGTGGTACCACTCTAATTCATCTATTCTTTTATAGATGCACTCATTTCTTCTGTAACGGGAAGTCCCGCTTCTACCTACTTACTTTCAATAAAAGAACTCCGAGGTGAGTTGGGAGATTACGCTTCTGCCTCACACCATCCGGCAGATCTCTGAAAACGATAGGCTCTTACTATTCCTCATCAATGTTTCTAACTATATTCTTTTTTATTATAAAAACTAAGAAAAAATAAGTCAAGCCATTTTTATTTTTTCGTTGACTCTTTTTTAGTCTTTATGCTAGGATAAATAAGCTAAAATTATTATATAGATACGAATTATCGGAAAGGAGTTTATTATTTTAAACAATTAAAAACACTATTTATACAATCTTATCATGAATTACGCAATCTAAAAACATCTACAATGATTGCAATGGCCGTTAGTATCTCTGCACTATTAGGTCTATTCTTTTCCGTTCAGATCGGATCATTTTTTCGGTTTGGTTTCTCCTTTATTCCCAATCAACTTATGTCTTATTTGTTTGGTCCTGTTATCGGTGGTCTAACAGAAGGACTTGCTGATCTATTAAAATTTCTTTTAAAACCACAAGGATTTTATTTTCCTGGATACACTTTGAACGCAATCCTTAGCGGTATCATATCTGGTATCTTTTTATACAAACGCCCTGTTTCTTTTTATAGAATTCTTCTTTCTAATATTGTAATCGCACTTTTAGTTAACAGTTTATTGGGGACTCTCTGGCTTTCTATTATGTATAAAAAAGGATTTCTTGCCTTATTTCCAGCAAGATTGTTCACTCAACTAATCACAATTCCCGTGAATAGTTTTACCTTCTATTACTTTGTAAAGATTATTTCTAATTCTAAATTTTTAACGCAACTTAAAAATATAAAATAAAGAGTCTATTTAATTTATGAATTTTTCCTAATTTTATTGTTTTCTTTATTGTTTTTTTGTATATTTTGTTATATAATAGTTGCAAGATATCTGGATCGAAAGATGATTCAAAATACATACATAAAGGAGAGATTCGCCATGGTAAATTTATTAACAGGCCCTAAAGGCAGTGGAAAGACACAACAAATGATTGAACTTGCAAACGAGAAGGTGAAAACTTCCAATGGTAACATTGTTTTAATTAAAAAAAGACATTGTGACACTTACAGTTTGGACTTTAATGTTCGTGCCATTTGTATGGCTGATTATACTGACATTTCTACTCTTGAAGAATTTATCGGATTTTTATATGGTATGGTAGCCGGAAATCATGATATCGAAACAATCTTCATCGATGGCGTTTTAAAACAGGCCGATATTAATATTAATAGTCTCCCTGATTTTCTTGAAAGATTAAATCAACTTTCCAAAGCAAATAATATCGATTTCGTTATCAGCGTTAGTGTTGATAAGGAACAGATTAAAAATATAGATTCAGATGATTTTGTATTCTTAAACTAAGCTTATTAAAAAAGGAACCGCCAAACTGGCGATTCCTTTTTTACTGTCTTTTTTTATTGTGCAAGTCTTGCATCAATATAGTCAATTAACAGTTTGATACTTCCATCAACTCCAAGTTTACTACTATTTAAGGTAAGATCATAATTTCTTGAGTCTCCCCATTTAGACTTGCAGTGACTGTTATGATACATCTTTCTTTTTAAATTTTGTTCTTCAATGAATTTTTCCGCTTCTTTACCAGACATATTGTAGAGTTCTTTGATTCTGGAAATTTTATGTTCCATGTCTCCCGTAATAAAGATTGTGATCAGTGCTGGATAATCTTTCAGGATTGTTTCTGAACATCTTCCTACGACGATAAACGATTCACCAGAATTTGCCCTATCTCTCAGGAATTCGAACTGAAGATTCGCTACATTTTCCTGTGGTGAAGAGCTCATTCCCTTGACAGTTCGATGAAAAAGTTTTATTTTCATTTTTTCATCAAACTCTTCAAGTGCATCACTTCCAACGTTCTTCTGGGCTGCAATTTCCTTTAAAAGGTTACGATCATAAAGTTGCATATTATAGTGTTCTGATAACTTTTGAGCAATCTCATGACCTGCGCTTCCAAACTCACGTCCAATTGAAATTATTACCTGTCCCATAACATCCTTCCTCCTTTATTTTTTATAAATATCTTTTACAGATATCTTACATAGATTGTAACAATTGAAATTGCGATAACAATTGCTGTAGCTGGGAACATTGCTTTGCAATATTTTCCCCATTTAATGATATGTCCTTCCTTGGCTGCTGTAGCGATACCTACTACGTTTGCAGATGCACCGATTGGAGTAGCACTACCACCAATATCTGTTCCCATTGCAAGTGTCCATGAAAGAAGGGAAAGATCAACGCCAAGTGTTCTAGAAAGATTACTGATTACCGGAATCATAGTTGCTGCAAACGGAATGTTATCAATGAATGCACTTGCAACTGCTGAAACAATGATAATAATTGCAATCATCAATTTGATATTACCACCGCTGATCTTTCCGATCCAATCAGCCAGCACCTTCAAAATACCAGTCTGCTCTAAACCACCAACAACAACAAATAATCCAATAAAGAATAAAAGTGTTTTATAATCTACTTTTTTAAGCAATTCACCAGCATGCTTTCCTGCTGCAATCAAGGATGCTCCTCCTACAAGGACACCAATAAATGCAACCGTCAGACCTGTTTGTGCATGTGTAACCAATAATACAACTGCTGCAAGGAAAATCACTGTATTAATTGCAAATCCACTCTTGCTTGTGATTGCTTCTGATGGATTTGGATATACCTGTTGTCCACCTTTTCCTGCATTTTGCGTTAATTCTTTTCGGAAAATAAAGTAAAAATAAAATACAATAACAACAAGTGAGATTACCGCGATTACCCCTGTATTCTTCACAAAATCAATAAAAGAATATCCAAAAGATGTTCCAATAATAATGTTTGGTGGATCTCCACACATTGTAGCGGATCCTCCTAGATTGGCACAAAATACTTCTGCTAATATCATTGGAACTGGATTAAACTTCAATAGCTGAGCTAGTTCAATCGTGACTGCTGCGAGGAACAAAATAACTGTAATACTATCAATAAACATCGCCAAGAAGAATGACAAAAGCATAAATGTCATAAAAATAGGTATTACTTGATATTTAACCATTTTGGCAATTTTCATACAAAGCCATCTAAAGAATCCTACATGAGCCATTCCTTCAACCATAATCATCATACCAGCTATAAATATGATAGTTTCCCAGTTAATTCCACTTGTAGCTTCTCCTGCTGCTTCTGACACAATCCAAAAATCTGGTTGAAAAATGCTATGTAAATTCAGCGTCTCTACTATCGCTCCCATGTCATGCATTGCGAAACCTAGTACAAACACCAAAGTTAATAAACCACACCCAAGTGTGACAATATGTCTCTCCCACACTTCGGTAATAACCAGAATGAACATAGCTAAAAAAATTGTAACTGCTAAGATCTGTGCTGCCATTTTTCATTATCTCCTTTTTTCTAATTTTATCTGGTTTTAACGAACTCCGCATAACATAATAGCAGACTTTTTTTCTGTTGACAATAAATTCGTAAATTATTTATTTTTTATTTTACTGATTTTCCAAACTCTTGATTTTTACCTTGTTATATCGTAATATATAACGTGGAAGTTAATTATATAAGGAGGATGCTATGGGAAACCGTACATATTATGATATTCTCGGTGTATCCAATGATGCCACGTTTGAAGAAATTACAAATGCGAAAAATAATTTGGCAAAGATTTATCATCCTGACGCCAATATAAGAAATAATATAGATACAACTGCTTTTATGCAGGAAATACTAGAAGCATATCAAGTTTTATC
>JARIEI010000154.1 GCA_029256845.1 Ruminococcus sp.
ACATCTAAAACTGGATACTCTTGATTGGTATCTAAATGTATATCTGCTATGATTCCTAACTTCACTATTTTTCTCCCCTTAAATTATGACACCAGACGGCATGGTTTTCATTTTCCATTCTCCACTCTGGTTTTTCATTGTTACAACATTCTTTTTTCTGACTGCATCGTGTATGAAATGGGCATCCAAGAGGAGTCTGAACCGGATCTGGCACTTCTCCTTCTAATAGGATTCTTTTCTTCCCTCTATCATGAACATCTACTACCGAGGAAAGCAACGCTTTTGTGTAGGGATGTAAAGGATGGTCGCAGATTTCCTTCGTCGTTCCACACTCTACTAAATGTCCCAAATACATTACCCCAATATAATCACTCATAAATTGAACCACATTTAAATTGTGTGAAATAAACAAATATGTCAAGTTTCTTTCTCTTTGCAATTTCCTTAACAGATTTAAAATCTGCGCTTGCACAGACACATCTAAGGCAGAAACAGCTTCATCTGCAATAATAAATTCTGGCTCTAACAATAATGCCGCAGCAATACTTACCCTTTGTCGTTGTCCTCCACTTAATTCATTTGGATATTTATTCACATAGCTTTCTTCTAGCCCGACTTGTTTGAGTACTTCCGTGACTTTATTTTTTCTTTCCGCTTTGTTAAGATGTGCACCGGTTTTTAATGGTTCCTCCAAAATCCATCCAATCTTCTTTTTCGGATTCAATGAGGAATACGGATCTTGAAAAATCATCTGAATTTTTCTTCGTATCTTCTTTTTCTTTTCTTTCGAAAGATCACACAATGCCTCTCCTTCGTAGAACACCTTCCCGTCTGTGGCTGAATAAATTCCTGCTAGTACTTGCCCAACCGTTGATTTTCCACACCCAGACTCTCCTACCAATCCGTAGGTGCATCCTTTTGGAATTTTCAGATTTAATCCATCTACTGCTTTAACATATCGCTTTTTTTCAAAAATCTTTTTACGAGGAACTGGATAATATTTTTTTAAATCTTTTGTTTCAATTAATATCTTATTTTCCTTCATCAAAAGAACCTCCGTATACTCCACATCTTACTTGGCGATCATAAACATTCTGAAGTTTTGGACAGTACTCTTTGCAGTCTTTTACCACTTCCTGACAACGTCTGGCAAAAGGACATCCTTTTTGTTTTCTTTGCTCTAAAGACTCTACATAACCTGGAATGCAGGCAATGTCCTGCTCTTTTTTGTCCGGATCTGGAATGGATGACAGAAGTCCTTTTGTATACGGATGAATGGGATTGTGCAATATCTTCTGCACTTCTCCTTGCTCCACGATCATTCCTCCATACATCACCATTACCTGGCTACAAACAGATCGAATCACGCCTAGATCGTGTGAAATAAGAAGAATCATGGCATTTGATTCTTCATTCAACTTTTTCAATAGATCAAGAATCTGAGCTTGTATGGTAACATCCAATGCCGTCGTCGGTTCATCTGCAATAATAAGATCCGGCTCATTTATAAGAGCCATTGCGATCATAACTCTTTGTTTCATGCCACCAGAAAGCTGGTGTGGATACTCCTTATATAATTGGCTTACATGTGGCAACCCTACTTTTTCCATCATAGCAAGCACTTTATCTTTTGCTTCTTTTTTGCTTGCCAACTTGTGGTGGATTCGATAACTTTCTGCAATCTGTTTTCCAACCGATCTAAGCGGATTTAATGCACTCATAGGATCTTGGAAAATCATAGACACCTTTGCTCCTTGTAAGGCACATCGTTCCTTTTCACTCATAGAACACAGATCGAGACCATTTAGAAGGACTTTTCCCGTTTTTAATTTCGCAGCATTAGGAAGCAGTCCCATCACAGCCAAAGAAGTCAAACTTTTTCCACAACCTGATTCGCCTACTAATCCCACGATTTGTCCTGGTAAAATCTGAAAATTAACATCACAAAGTGCCGGATAATCCTTTCCTTGACTTTGAATTGTCATAGTAAGATGTTCTACCACTAAGCTTTTTTGATCGTCTGCTTTTGTCTCTTCTATTATTGATTTATTTTTTTTCCAAAACATGTTATGCTTGTTCCTCTCTTTGTGGCATTCGATGATCAAGCTCGTCTCTTAACCCGTCTCCCAGTAGATTAAACCCAAGAACTAAAATAGTAATCAGAATTCCAGGAGTGACTGCATATAACGGATCGATTAAAAGATAAGACTGGGCTTCAAAAAGCATTCTTCCCCAGCTTGGATGAGGCGGTTGTATCCCAAGGCCAAGAAAACTAAGTCCTGCTTCTGAAAGGATTGCACTTGAAATTCCAAGTGTAAATGTCACAAGAAGAGAGGAGGATATGTTTGGCATAATGTGGAATACCATAATTCGAAAATCAGAAATTCCTCTGGATTTCGCCGCTTTAATATATTCCATCTCTTTTCCTTGCATAAATCCAGTTCTTGTAATCCTACAAAATCTTGGAATTGCCATAATTCCAAGCGCTAAAATCATATTCCCAATCCCGTTTCCAAAAACAGTGATCAAAACCAATGCTAAAATCACTCCTGGAAATGCCATTTTTGCATCCATGAAACGCATAACAATCTCATCGATCCAACCACCAAAATATCCTGCAATTGCGCCTAATAACACACCAATTACCATCCCAATCATCACGGCTCCGAATCCAATTCCAAATGCCATCCAAGATCCTTTCATAATACGACTTAAAATATCTCTGCCAAAATTGTCGGTTCCAAGCAAATGCTCTCTAGATGGCATTGCCAGCGTATTTGCGCTATCCATTTGATTTGGTGGGTATGGCAAGTAGAAAAAACTTACAACCAGCA
>JARIEI010000015.1 GCA_029256845.1 Ruminococcus sp.
GTTCAAAACGCTGATCAAATTCTTGTCTTAGATCAAGGAAAAATTGTTCAAAAAGGTACCCATCAAGAACTGATGGGTACGGATGGACTCTATCAACGTTTCGTAAAGCAACGAGAACTTGCAACAAGTTGGAAACTGTAATCTTTTTTATAATGGTTAGAACCCATATCTATCTTTTATATCCTCATAATATTGACGTTCCATCTCTTCTACTTTCTTTTGATTCTGTAGATTTATAAAATGTATTGGAATGCTCGCAATCAACAGGATTACCAAACCACCAATCGCCATTTGTATAAGCGTTCGTATTCCTATTGTTAAAAGTGGTTGTTGCAATTGCTCTGTAAGTTCGTTAATATTAATTACCTCTACATAGGTTGTCCTCTTGCAATGAGGACAATCTATTTTTTTTGCATAATAGGAATACTTTGGTTTACGAATCAATGCAATGCCTTGTAGTTCTGTCTTTGTGGTCCCTTTCGATTTTGTTGTTCGATATTTGGTTAATTCTGCCGCATTTACCTCGTAGGTTTCACCACAGGACTCACACTTTACCTGTGCTTTCAAATTACTTTGCGCAATCATTTTCTTGTACCTTTTTGAAAATTGCATGGCTGAAAACAAAATCCAGCACACTAGTAATATAGCCATAATAATAAGTACTACCAGTTCCATAATTCACTGCCTTTCTCACACAACTAATTATTATTAGTTCTAGCGCTCTTCATATGTTTTACTAACAATATCCCAATTGATCAAAGTAATCAATGCATCAAAATAGTCTGGCCGGCGATTCTGATAATCTAAATAATATGCATGCTCCCAAACATCCACTGTCATAAGCGGTACAACGTTTTCAAGATTTGGAACATCTTGATTTTGAGTCGAACAAATAGAAAGATTGCCTTCTTGATCTGTTACAATATAGGCCCAACCTGATCCAAAACGTCCTATAGCAGCTTGTTTTAATTTACCTATCATTTCTTCATAACTTCCAAAATCACGTTCGATAGCGGCTTGCAACAAAACGGATGGATGTGTATTTGCATTTACTCTAGTCAGTGTAGAAAAATATAATTCATGGTTATAAACCCCTCCGCCATTGTTACGAACAGCTGTCTGTATTGACTGAGGAAGATTCTCTATATTCTTTAACAATTCACACAAGGAATACTTATGAAGCTCTGGATAAGATTCCAATGCTGCATTAAGATTGTTCACATAAGTATTCATATGTTTGTCATGGTGGAAATGCAAAGTTTCACTACCTAAAACTGGTTCTAATGTCTCATAAGAATATGGCAACTCTTTTAAATCAAACGGATAAACTGTATTCATTTTTATTTTCCTTTCTTTTTTCAATAAGATTTATTTTTTTCATCATATCACATTTTTATAGTATTTACAATTACATTGTTTTTATCAAATTGATTCATATCATTTGTATTTTAGTGAATATATCAGTAAATATATGGGTAAACCAATACATAAAATGAGATGTACTTTTCCACCGATTAGCAAAGAAACTCCTGATACAGTTCCTTTTTCTTGACAAACGATTCATTTATAGATACAATAACTTTGTTATCGATAACACTGTTATTATGGAGGTTAAAAATGGCCGTAAAAGATCCTACACTAGATCGTAAGATCATAGCTGCTGCTACAGATGAATTTTTAGATGCTGGCTTTCAAGGAGCATCTCTCCGCCAAATTGCAAAACGAGCAAATTTAAGCACAGGTGCTTTGTATACACGTTATAAGAGCAAGGACGATTTATTTTGCTCAATTATTAAAGATCTCCTTTCTGACATTAGCCATGAATTTGAACCAATGCGTCAAACATATATGGAAGCACAAAAAAGCCATGATCTTAATACAATCTTAGCAGCAATTCGTCAAGAAGAAAAAATATATCAACAAATTCTATTGAACCACTATGACCAATGCATTTTATTTTTTTGCAAAAGCGATGGAAGTTCTGTACAGGCACAGTTGGAACAATTTATGACCTATAAAGCAAAAGAAACAGTTGCTTATTTAAATACAATTTCCCAAAAAGAACTAAATGCAAATGCAATTGAAATGCTTATGTTTGAACAATTTTACTGCTATCGTACGCTTCTGCAAAAAAATTTAAAAAAGGAAGATGCCTTATCTTGTTTAGAACTTGTTGAACTTTTTCATGAAGCTGGTTGGAGAGAACTTTTGGAACAACACCTCGAATAAGCTTCTTACTGTCGCAGTTTGATTTTACATCTGCGACAACTTTTTTCATTAAGGGTTAGTTTTATCTAACCAAAAAGGAATGGAGGAATATTTATGAACAAACAAAATCCTTCTTTTTTCAAAGAACTGGGATGTTTTATGAACTTATACCGTAAGGAATATGCTTTTTCCATTATTCTTAGCATATTCAGTGTGACTGCCGGCATTTTATCCTATGCTTGTGTTGGAAAACTTGCCTCGATGATTCTGGAAGGAACCCCATCTTTTCAAATGCTCTTACAATTTGCCTTGGCAGCCTCTGTCTGCAAACTAACCCATGCTGTTTTATTAAATCTTTCTACTTGGATCTCTCACAAAGCAGCCTATAAAACACTACGTGATATCCGTAAGGCTTTGGCAAATCAATTTCTGCAACTTCCCCTTGGTTACTTTGAAGAACATGGAAGTGGAAGACTAAAAACACTCTTTGTCGATCATGTGGAAGGAATGGAAAAAACATTAGCTCATGTTCTTCCTGAACTTACAGCAAATCTTCTCGCCCCTTTTTGCTGTATGGTCTGGATGTTTTTCATTGATTGGAGACTTGCATGCATTGCACTTATTTGGATCATTCTTGGTTTTTCTGTTACTTGCGGAATGATGAAAGATTATTCCAATAAATATGAAGGACAAATGAATGCCTTTAAACGGATGAATCAAGCGGTTGTAGAATATGTCAACGGTATTGAAGTCATCAAAAATTTTGGCCAAACAGATCAGTGTTACAAAAAATATGAAGATGCTGCATATACCCATGCAAATTACAATGTAAACTGGCAAAAAGAAACGCAAAAGTACTCTTCCTTGGGAATGGCCATTGCACCGTTCTGCGTGTTTCCAATATTAATATGCGGATTACTCTTTTATTCTCATGGGACCTTAACAGCTGGCACCTTGTTTTTAATGACCCTTCTTTCCTTTGGAATTTTCAATCCACTAATGAACGCAATGAACTACTTTGATCAATTAGCAGCCATGGGAACCAATGCTCATGAGATAAAAGAGGTCCTGGATTATCCCGTTTTAAAACGCGGAACAGGAACCTCCATCCAAAAAAACGATATTGACTTTGATCACGTTGCTTTTTGCTATGAACACGGGAAAACGGTTCTAAAAGATATTTCTTTTCACGTAGCAGAAGGTTCTATGCTTGCCCTTGTAGGTCCCTCTGGAAGTGGTAAATCCACAATTGCAAAACTACTTGCAGGTTTTTGGGATACTACAGAAGGTCAAATTTTAATTGGTGGAAAACCGCTACAAGCTTTTACGCAAGAACAGTTAAATTCCCTCATTGCTTATGTGGATCAGGATACTTATCTTTTTGATGAAAGCATCCAAGATAACATCTGCATTGGTTCTCTAAATTCCACTCTTGAAGAAGTAAAAACAATGGCAAAACAAGCGTATTGTCATGACTTTATTGAAGCACTTCCGCAAGGATATCATACGAACGCAGGAGAAGCTGGAAGTCGACTTTCTGGTGGTGAACGGCAACGAATTGCCATCGTTCGTGCTATGATGAAACATGCTCCAATTTTAATTATGGATGAAGCAACTGCAAGTACCGATCCAGAAAATGAAGCTATGATCCAAAAAGCATTAAGTGCTGCCGCAAAAGAAAAAACCTTAATTGTAATTGCTCATCGGCTTTCCACTATCGTGAATGCAGATCAAATTGCGTTTGTAAAAAACGGAACGATTCATGCGATTGGTACGCACCAGCAGTTATTAAAAACCTGTGAGGACTATCGGAAAATGTGGGAATTATCGGAGGTAAGTAAACATGATTGAAACGCTGAAAAGAATTTGGAAATATAGTGAAAAGCGACATAAACATTTAAAAATTGCTCTACTATTCTCTTTTTTACGCTCTGTTTTTGGGATTACCCAACTCATTGCAATTATTCTGACCGTAAATGTGCTTTGTGGAAATTCAAATGCAAAATCTAGTATTTTAAAGATTGCAATACTTACTGCAGTTTGCATTATTGGAAATTTTATCACTAGTTATTTTGAACAAATCAACACCTTAAAAAGCGGATTCTATATGGTCGCCGATCAACGAATTGGCATTGGTAATCATTTAAAATCTGTGCCTCTTGGTTATTTTAACTCCACTTCCTCTGGGAAACTTTGTGCTTCTTTAACCTCGACACTTACAAATGTGGAAACTGCCGCAGCAATGACAATGATTGGAATTGTTTCTGGACTTTTTAACACCTTTAGTCTATTTCTATTCATACTTTTCTATGATTGGCGCATTGGTATTTTATCCGGCATTGGTATGCTAGTTTATCTTTTGATTGTAAACAAACAGATGAAATTATCACGAACACATGCCCCTTTCCTACAGGAAGCACAAAACAATCTTGCAAAATCCACCTTATCTTTTTTGCAAGGAATCAAAGTGACAAAATCATTCTCTATTAAAACTGGCGACCAAAATTTAAAAAAAGCAGTTCAAGAAAGTTGTAAGGAAAATATTGCTCTGACTTCAAAATCTATGCCTTCCCAATTTCTCTCTAGCATTTGTATTGCTGTTTTTGAGTCCCTCATCTTGCTTGCATCTTTATACTTTTATGCACAGACAAATTATATGGACACGGTAAAACTTGTTGTACTTTTACTCTTTAGTTTTATGGTCTATGCCTCTTTGAATCAAGCAGGATCTATGCTTTCCATGATTGGACTTCTAGATTCTAGTTTAGAGGAAATTGATAAAATTAAAAATGAAAAACCACTTCCACAAGAACTTCCAGTTCAAATACCATCTTCTAATACCATTGTATTTGACCACGTACATTTTTCTTATGGAGAAAATCAAATTTTGCGAGACGTTTCTTTCTCTATAAAACCAAATTCTTTTACCGCTTTAATCGGGCCATCTGGTTCTGGAAAAACAACACTTTGTCAGTTAATTGCAAGATTTCGGGATAGCTCTTCTGGAAATATTACTATTGGAGGTGCAAACATTCGCCACATTCCAAATGAAGACTTGATGAAGAAAATTAGTATCGTCTTCCAAAATGTATATCTTTTTGAAGATAGTATTTTAAATAATATCCGCTTTGGAAAACCAAATGCAAGTTTAGAAGAAGTCCGAGAGGCCGCTAGAAAAGCGCACTGTGATGATTTTATTTTATCTTTGGAAAATGGCTACGAGACAGTTCTAAAAGAAGGCGGAAATAGTCTTTCTGGCGGGGAAAAACAACGAATTTCTATCGCACGTGCTATTCTAAAAGATGCGCCGATTGTAATTTTAGACGAGGCGACCAGTGCATTGGATGCAGAAAATGAACAAGAAATTTTGGATGCTATTGATATCCTAACAAAAGACAAAACTGTTCTTATGATTGCCCACCGTATGAAATCTGTGGAACATGCTGATCAAATTCTTGCCTTAAAAGATGGAAAAATTGTACAACAAGGAACACCAGAACAATTAAAAACAATTCCTGGTCTTTACGCAGACTTCATTGCCTCTAGAACAGAAGCTAAACTTTGGGAAGTAAATCGATAAAGTTTTATGACATAAAAGAAGTGCTAGATTCCATTCTCTAGCACTTCTTATTTTTATATTCAATTCTTTTTTTCTTATCTATCGGAGACATATCCTTGATTTTATTCCTGATAGACCTTCACCTATTTGCTTATTGACACTTGTCCGTTCAACTAACTAGTGCTAATCAAACCTCCTTTTCTTCAATATACAAATCAATCTATAACTAAACCCTTCCACTTTTCGCTTCTGGTATCTATTTATCTTAAAGATTTCTTTCTAATAAATCGATATTTCCTTTATGTTTCTTTACACATATCGGAAAATTTTGCTATATGTGGTATTGATCATTCAATATGTCTGTAAATGTTAAATCTTTCTATTAAATCCAGTTTTCAAACACTCCGATCAATTCATTTCATTCTTCTTATACTGGATCTTCTTTATCTTCTTTTGGTAAAGGTCTTCTCATTGCAGGAACTTCCATTTACCATACCACTAACATATTGAGTTATAACTGATGTTTCACTGTCCATGGGACCTTTCC
>JARIEI010000040.1 GCA_029256845.1 Ruminococcus sp.
TATTTGCAAGAAACTGATTTCCTAGCCCTTCTCCTTTGGATGCTCCCTTTACAAGTCCGGCAATGTCTACAAACTCAATGGCTGCTGGTACAATCTTTTTTGTATGATACATTTCACCTAAAACATCTAACCTATGATCTGGTACTGTTACCACCCCAACATTTGGATCAATGGTACAAAATGGATAGTTTGCTGATTCTGCTCCTGCTTTTGTTAAAGAATTAAAAAGTGTACTTTTTCCTACATTTGGTAGTCCCACAATTCCTAATTTCATCTTACCTTTCCCTATCTGAAAGCCCTTAATTATACTGGGATTTCGCCTTTCTTTATATTTCTTTTATGACTTTGTCGCATTCTTCGACCATGAAATTTTCCCATCATGTGTCGGACTCTTTTTCATATAAAGAGTCAAACACAACTACAAATATACCATAAGGACTCTTTTATTTCAATGAATTACAGGAATAATTGCTTTGAAATTAAAAACTGTGTAATCTAATGACATGCCATTCCAGAGCCTTCATAGATCTCTGCAGGATAAATCAAAGGCTTAAAGTTTGAAACCTCCTCTTTAATTGCCTCTTCGTCTACATCAGACAAATTTTCCACTACTTTTACATATGCATAAAGTTGCTTATCTTCGATTGATACCTCAAAACTTTCCGTTGGGTAAAGTGATAACTGATTTTCCCCAGGCGCTAACCTTAATTGTGTAGAATAATATGGAGCCAAAAGTTCTGTTCCATTTTTTGCATTGATCAATTTATTTTCAATATTCCATTGCAATGCCATATCTCGTTGCACTACAATGATCGCAGGCGAAAATCCATCATCCGTCAGTTCAATATTCACTTCTTGTACTGTATTTCCTCGTTCGTCTGTTGTTTCAGATGCAAGTGCCATTGTCTCTGTTGGAATCTTATATTCAGATGGTATTGGAACACTAGTCTCTCCAGAAGTTATTTCCCCTGTACTTTCTGAACCATCTGTCACAAATATATTCCCTCGAATCATTCCCATCCAACAGCTGTATCGAACAGTTCCTGTGTTTGTAGGTGTAAACTCAATGACATTCTCTCCTTCCTGGAAAGTATGTTCAATTCCATAATCCTGAATGATCATTCTGTTGTTACATCCATTAATACTTCCCGGCGGTGCATCAATCACCCACTTTACCGGCACTCCTGCCTGAACTGTAATATTTGGATAACGACCAGGCAACAATGTACTGTTAATCACTTGTACACCATCAACAACTTCCACCTTTGTTTCTTCAGAAGAATTTTTCTCAACCTGTTTTCCTTGCAAAGTCCATAAAATATAGGAAGAGAGCACAATAGCCAAAGCTATCACTTTCATCGTATTTTTCAAGACTTTTCTTTCAACTGGTATACTCAACAATACACCTGAAACACAACAAGCGATTATTAGAATCAACAGTAAGTCTGGAGGAAGTAAGCCGCCCAGAGATCCACCTTGAGAAATCATTGCCAAACCAAGAACTACAACCAAAATAGCACCGATCGTCATAACTTTATTCGTAAACCGCTTTCCGAGAGCAGAAACGATAGATCCAAATCCCAACATCAGTGGTACTGTTCCTAAGCTAAATAGAAACATTGATAATGCGCCAGAAAATGGATTTGCAGTTGCCAATGCTACAATCCACATAGACTGTAGTGGACCACATGGCATAAATCCATTAAGGATTCCTACAAGAAACGGTTTCGTTGCTTTCGCCTTTTGTTGGCCCACTTTTCGTGCAAGGAAGCGTGGCATTCGAATTGTGAATTTACGCATCCATGGAAAAATTCCAAGCATATTAATTCCCATGATTACCATAAACAGACCCGCAATCATTTTTAAAATTCCTTGCAGGAAGGTTGAAATTTCTACTTTCGCTCCTCCTCCGACGAGAAACCCAAGTAATCCAAAGGCAAATCCAACCATGGTATAAGATACAACTCTTCCTAAATTATAGGCTAACGCCGGAAAAAACATGGGTAAACTTCTGCGACTGTCCCCCTCCTCTTTTACTTGCTGCGGAATGCATTGAGAAAGATTTATCCCACCGCACATAGCAATACAATGTACGGACGTAATCAATCCAATCACAAAGAGCATGCCGTATCCCATCCCAGTGTCTGCCAGCTGATTTGGTGCTAGGACATTTAGGATCCCCATTGATTGAAACATCACATAAAGAGAAACAATCACAACCAATGTACAGACCACGTCTGTGATATTGTCTCCTACATTCTTTTTCTTTAAAAGAACTGTATAATCTAAGTCCTCAATTACGGTTATAATCTCTTTTAAAGAAATTTTTTCCTCGTCATAAACAACATCGGCTACCCCTTGATTATAACTTACACTTGCATGGATAATCCCCTCTGTCTGATTTAACGCTTGCGCAATTTTATTTTGGCAATTCACACAGGTCATTCCATCAATATACAATTGAATTTTTTTACTGCTGTCATTCATCCAAATAGTTCCTCCTTCATTTGCTTCCCATAACATATCAGATATATTTGTAGTTTTTATGTGGATATATGACATCATTGAAATTTTCTACCAAAAAATTGACGGGCAAATAAGCCCGTCAATAGCTACTCTACTATAAGATGATTCTTTTTTACTGGGAGTTGATCTTTGGTAGAATTACAATAAATTGACTTCCTTTCCCTTCTTCACTTTCTACCTTAATGGTTCCTTTATGTGCCTGCACAATCGCTTTTACAATAGTCAATCCAATACCAGATCCTCCTGTTTTCCGGTTTCGAGATTTGTCCGTTCGGTAAAACCTCTCAAAAACACGATTAAAATCTTGACTTGCAATACCTATACCACTATCCTCAACACTAATAATGCTATTTTTTTTCGTATCTTTGATAACAATTCGAACTGTGCCACCATCATCAGAATACTTAATCGCATTCGAAACAAGATTCGTCATGACCTGCTGTATGCGTCCTTGGTCCACCAAAATTAGTGACATATCCCCTATAACTTGACCATCTAATTGTTTTTCTCTTAATCTGCTTTCAAAATTTTTCATTACCGTTTCAGACAGTTCTAAAAGATTCACTTCTGTTTTGTGAAGTTGTAGATGTTCACTTTCCATCTGACGTAACCGCTCTAAATCAGAAATCAGGTCTGAAATTCTTTGCCATTCATAATAGCATGTTTCCAATCGTTCCGGTGTCGGCTCCAAAACCCCATCCATCATCATTTCCATGTAAGAAGATATGTTTGCAACTGGAGTTCGTAGTTCATGTGCCACATCTGATGTCAAACGTTTACGAAGATTTTCTTGCTCTTCTAGAGATTCAGCCATAAAATTCACCGCTTGTGTCAGTTCATATAATTCTTTTGTTGCAATACCACCCTGAAATCTAGTATGATAATCCCCTTGTGAAATTTGTTGAATCACATCCACCGTTTTTGAAATAGGCTTTACAATTTGGTTTGCTAAAAGCACCCCCATAACTATTGCACCAAACAATGACACACTGCCGATTACAATAAGAATGCGATTTAATGCAGACATAAATTGGAAATCTGTTTCGTCCATATAATATGGGCTGTAATAGGAAATATCTAAATATCCAACAACAACTCCGGCTTGTATAAGATCGTATCTATGCATCATAAAACTACCATTTAAATCAGGACGTTTGTTTTGCATATCAAGTGCAATACTTTCCATCACCTCATGACACAATCTCATATCATGATTTTCTGCATCCCATAGACTATTATCGTCTTTATCATATAACTTAATAATAAACCCGTCATCCAACGCTGACATTCCTATTCCATGCACATAATCAAGATTCCATCCATTCTCTTGTGTATGGTATTGATTTGCTAAATTTTTTGCCAAATCATCCGCCTTTATTTTTTGCTCTTCTTCTACATAGGATTCGAACTGACGTGTAATTAAAACGTTGGAAAAAATGCTAATTAATGAAATGGCGATCAATACTAGAAGTACAAAACGAATTGCTAAAACAGTACGCATACTGTGCTGTCTCAATCGTTATCACCTCCAAATTTATAACCCAATCCATGAACAGTTTTTACATAGACTGGATTTTTCGGATCAAATTCTACTTTCTTTCGCAAGTTTTTCACATGGGTATCAATCACACGGTCATAGCCTTCAAAATCAGGGCCAAATACAAGTTCAATCAAATTTTCTCTTGAAAAAACTTTTTTGGGGTATTTGATTAGTGCTGAAAGAATTTTCCACTCACTGGGAGTGAGGTTTAGCATCACTCCCTGCTTTCTAACTTCATTGTGTTCAAAATCTATCTGTAAATCATCACTATTCCAAGAAAATTTTTTTGCTAGCGGTTTTAAATCTTCCGTGGTGCGCCGCAAGATTGCTTCCATGCGTGCATATAATTGCTTTATACTAAATGGTTTTGTCATATAATCATCCGCTCCAATATCCAACCCATTTAATACATCATCTTCCTGAATTTTTGCCGTAAGCATCAGGATAGGAACTCTGGACTGCTTTCTTATAATTTGACACACCTCTTCACCTGATATCCCTGGCAACATTAAGTCTAAAATAATAAATGCAATCGGTTTTTTTCGAAAAATTTCCAAGGCTTCATTTCCATCTTCGGCTGTAAGTACTTGATACCCCTGCTGTGTGATATAAGCAGAGATGGATTCTCGAATCATTGCTTCGTCATCGACGACCAATACATATCTCTCTGTTTTCATAAAAATACTTCTTTCTTATAGTATTAAATTTTCAGAAATTATATCACACAGTTATATGATTTGCAACGAAAATACTTTTAAGAGATTCCCAACACGCGATACTCTTCTTTTTCGACAACTTTTTTTAAAATTTCATCCGGAACTTCCTTACTTAATTTTACGACTGCCTTTTTTTGCTCATGACTCACAACTGCTTGACTGACACCTTGTACTTCTTCTAAAATTTTTTTTACACGACCTTCGCAGTGTTCACATGTCATTCCTTCAATATTTAATGTCTTTTCCATCTTAAAAAATTTATCTTCTTCTCTTTTCTTTTTCATTTTGTTTTTCATTTTTTTATCTCTTCTTGCGTCCTTGATTTTAAATAGATTCAGCCTCAATGCATTTGTTACAACAAGAAAACTAGAAACACTCATTGCAGCTGCTCCAAACATCGGATTTAATTCCCAGCCCATAATTGGTAGAAATACTCCTGCTGCAAGTGGAATACCAATAACATTGTATGAAAATGCCCAAAACAAATTTTGATGAATATTTTTGAGTGTAGCTCTACTTAGTCGGATTGCTGCTGGAACATCACTCAAACGGCTTTTCATCAAAACAATATCCGCAGCATCAATAGCAACATCTGCCCCTGCACCAATGGCAATCCCAATATCCGCTCTTGTTAATGCCGGAGCATCATTGATTCCATCACCGACCATTGCAACTTTTCCATTTTCTTTCAGTTTTCGAATTACATTTTCCTTTCCGTCTGGAAGAACTCCGGCAATAACTTCATCAACGCCGGCCTGTTGTCCTATAGCTTTGGCGGTTCGCTCATTGTCTCCCGTCAACATAACAACGTGGATGCCCATATTCTGCAATTCTTCCACTGCCTGTGGGCTGTCTCCTTTGATTACATCCGCTACGGCAATAATACCTGCCAGTTTACCATCACAAGTAAAAAGCAACGGCGTCTTTCCTTCTTCTGCAAGTTGTTCTGACTTACGAAGCATTACATCCGACACTTTCGTCTGGCTACTGATAAACTGATAACTTCCTCCAACTAAGGTACTTCCATTCCATACAGCAGTCAATCCATTCCCTGGAAGTGCCTGGAATAAAGAAACTTCTTCTGCTGGTATTCCTTCTTTTTCGGCTTTTTCAATGATGGACTTCGCCAATGGATGCTCGCTTTTTTGTTCCAATGCGTATGCCATTTTTAGAAGTTCGTGCTCATTCATTCCTTTAACAGGAATCATATCAGTAACCTTTGGTTCACCTGCCGTGATGGTACCTGTTTTATCCAATGCAACAATGGAAATCTTGCCTGCTTCTTCCAAAGAAACTGCCGTTTTAAACAGAATGCCGTTTTTTGCACCCATTCCATTTCCTACCATGATCGCCACAGGAGTTGCCAATCCCAAGGCACAAGGACAGCTGATCACAAGAACCGCAATGGCATGAGAAAGTGCAAATCCAATCGTTTCCCCTGCAAGTATCCAACCTATAAACGTTATCACAGAAAGTAAAATTACAACTGGAACAAACACCCCTGAGACTTGATCTGCAATTTTCGCAATTGGTGCTTTGGTTGCTGCTGCATCACTAACCATTTGAATAATTTGCGAAAGAGTTGTATCTTCTCCAACTCTAGTAGCTTCACACTTAATAAAGCCAGATTGATTGGTAGTCGCTGCCGATACCTGGTCTCCCACCGTTTTGTCTATAGGAATACTCTCTCCAGTCAGAGCCGCTTCGTTAATTGCACTACTTCCTTCAATTACAACACCATCGACAGGGATATTTTCACCTGGTCGCACTACAAATACATCTCCCTTTTTAACCTGTTCAATAGGGACTGTTTTCTCAATGTTGTTTTCTATGACTGTTGCAGTCTTTGGTGCTAATTTCATTAGTCCTTTTAGGGCATCTGTCGTTCTACCTTTGGAGCGAGATTCCAACATCTTTCCAACAGTGATCAGTGCCAAGATTGTCGCCGCAGTTTCAAAATAAAACTCATGCATATATCCAACCACAGCCCCCTCATCACCAGAAAGTTGTGCCTGTGTCATAGCAAACAACGCCCATGTACTATATCCAAATGCTGCAAGTGAACCTATTGCAACAAGTGCGTCCATATTAGGAGATTTGTGTGCCATACTTCGAAAACCATTGATAAAGAATTTCTGATTAATAACCATGATCATAATGGTAAGAAGCATTTGTACGATTCCCATCATTACATGATTATCTGCCATAAAACGAGGCAACGGCCAGCCCCACATCATATACCCCATTGACAAATACATCAACCCAGATAAAAATATAAGTGAATACACCAAACGTTTCTTTAAGATTGGTGTTTCCTGATCTTTTAGTAGTTCATCATCATTGGTTCCTGTATTCGATACAGTGTTGCTTTTTTCTCCAATCTTAAGTTTCGCACCATACCCCGCGACCTTGACAGCCGCAATAATTTGAGCATCAGAAGCTGTTCCTTCTACCCCCATAGAATTGGTGAGAAGATTAACGGAACAGGATTTTACTCCTGATACTTTGGATACTGCTTTTTCAACCCGCGCACTACAAGATGCACAGGTCATTCCCGTAACAATATATTGTTTCATATTAAATCCTCCTTGTAATATTTCTCTGAATCATTTTAGTATAATTGTCTTGTTATAAGTTTGTTTTCCAATTTTCAAAGATTTTCTGTGATTCTGTCAAAAAATCATAAGATATCATAATTTTATCATCTGTTACAGTCTTATTATCCTCAAAAATTGGCCACGGATTACAACCTCCTGTTTTAACCTCAACTTGATCCATTGAAAAACTGTTTCCACAGTTTTGACAAACTAGATAATTCCCAGATTGTTTATAATACCCTCTTCCTGAACTATAACAGATTTGACAAGTATTAAATGCCGTACGGATGTTACCTTCATTGTCCTTAACCGCGACAACCTCCATAGTTGTCCCATTAACTTCTGCTGAAAAAAATGAAGCATCTGTTGTAATATCTACAATAGGAATTTCTAATGATTCGCCTGCAACAATTGTTTCTGTTTTTTTAACTTCTTGCTTCGCATTTAAATTTGATTTTTTATTCCTATTTGTCAGAACTATCATTGTGACACAAACAACCAATATAGCAAATAACAAAATAGGTAAGATGTACCATTTGCCTTTCTGAACTTTAGGTTCCGGTTTCTTTTTTATCTTATTTGACATTTTCATCTCTCCAAACAATTTTATATTCGATTTTTTTAATCATCTTTCCGTGTTTGCCTATCCTTTCTACCCATAAAAAAAATTGCACCAAATATTACCATTGCTGGAATAATACAATGCCAGTGGTTAATCAAAATGTTCATTTATTTTTCCCTCCTATTTTTTATTTTTTTATTCTATTGTACATATATGTGATTTTTATGTGGAACAAAGAGAATAAAAAAGAACCCGATCAAAAATGATCAGGTTCGGCATCTCAACTTTCTACACTTCTTGTGTAAAATCACACTATTCTTTCTGATAAAAAAATCTGGAATATGGAAAGATCACAATTAAAATTGCTCCAATAAAAGTGAGTTTTCCACCTAGTATCTCAAGTTCCAATAATCGTTCTACTATCAAGCCAACTCCTAAAATAATCAACGCTACATAAGGCATCATTACTTTGATCGACTTTCTGTTTTCTTTTTTACACAAACTCCTAATAGGCTCTATCATCAAACAGATATATGCGCTTGTGAAAAAGATTTTCTGAACTATTAAATTGCCTCCAAACACTTTCACCATATATGCTACAACCATCAAAATCACGCCCAATATCCACAGCATTTTTTTTAACTTTTTCCCATTCATCTTTCCACCTCCTTTCTTTGCTAACATATCGCTATGATGACTGGATTTAAAACAATGCTCCCATTGTTATGCGACAAATTTTAATCGTGTGTTTCCATCAAAACAACTGTTCCAAATGGAATGGTGATTTTTAATTCCTCTTCTATAATTTCATTGCTCACACACAGGCTATTGTACGGTGTTAAAGCATGGTGGCTTAACGGATATTTTACTCCTTGTATTCCAAAATCTTCCACAGTTGCCCCTAATGGAAATACTGAAATATACTTTCCAAACGCTTCTTCTTTTGACAAAGAAAAATCTCGATCTAAGAGACGAATGCAATTATGCTGATCTATAATTCTAGCATCCACCTTTGCATCCAACGCAATCTTAAGAGATTGCACATTGGCCCAAAAATGATCTTGTCGTTTCCCCGTTGCTCCAAGTATCAAAATATTTTTTCTTCTAAGATCAATACAAAGACGTAATGCAATTTCTGTGTCAGATGCATCCTTCACGGGATTAAATTCTCGAATCGGAATATTCGTTTCTTCTTTGTAATACCGAACAACCTCCTCTGGTGCACTATCAAAGTCTCCAACAATGTAGTCTGGCTCTATCCCATGCTCATATAAAAAAACAAGACCTTTATCCACTCCGATAATAAACTCTGTATCTTCATCTTTTAATATAGGTAATACAAAATCTGTTTCTAGTTTTCCTCCACTGACAATAACCGTTCTTTTATTCATATTCTTTAAATATCTCCACAAATCCTTCTACATTGTTCGCGATATCGCCTTTAAAAACAGCAGATCCTGCAACCACAACATCAACTCCGGCATCTAGCACTTCTTTAACATTGGAATGATAAATGCCGCCATCTACTTCAATTAATGTTTGAAGATTTCTTTCTTCCAACAATGCTTTTAATATTCGGATTTTATCTAAGGACTCTGGAATGAACGCTTGTCCACCAAATCCTGGTTCCACGCTCATAATTAAAATCATTTCCACCTGATCAATAATTGGAAGTAATTGCTCCACTTCGGTGTTTGGTTTAATGGATACTCCTGCTTTCATTCCACACTCATGAATTTTATCAATCGTAGCTTTCACATCTTCGCAAGCCTCCAAGTGCACAGTCAAGAAGTCGGCTCCCGCTTCCTTAAAAGCTTCTACATAACGAATTGGCTCTGTAACCATAAGATGAACATCCATGACTTGTCCAGACACCCCTTGAATTGACTTAAGTACTGGCATTCCAAAGGAAATACTTGGCACAAACAAGCCATCCATAACATCAAAGTGCAAGAATTCTGCGCCATGATCGTAGGTTGTTCGAATTTGTTCTCCTAATACTTTAAAATCCGCAGATAATATAGATGGAGCTAAAATTTTTTTCATAATTAATACCTCTTTTTTTCTTGTAGTTCTTT
>JARIEI010000139.1 GCA_029256845.1 Ruminococcus sp.
CTGAGGTTACACTATTTTCAATTTTGTTTTATTAATCTTCGTATAATTTTTCTAATGCTGTAAGTGTTTCATCGAACACACGAAGTGCTTCTGCTGTAGGTTCTTTGGATGTCATATCTACGCCACATGCCTTCAAAAGATCAAGACAGTCTACAGAACAACCTCCGCTTAAGAATTTTTTATAATTCTCAAGTGCATTTGGTTCTCCTTTTAAAATTTTACTTCCAAATGCGATGGCTGCTGATAACCCTGTTGCATACTGATATACATAGAATGGAGTATAAAAATGTGGAATTCTTGCCCACTCAATTGCAATTTCATCATCAACAACCATGTCTGGGCCAAAGTATAATTCATTTAAATCTTTGTATGTTTTACAAAGTGATTCGCTAGTTAATGGTTCTCCATTTGCCTCTTTTTCATGTGCGATCATTTCAAATTCTGCAAACATAGTCTGACGATAAATGGTTCCTTTGAATTTGTCCAAAAGATGATTCAAAAGATAAGCCTTTTCTTCTTTATCTTCTGTTTTTTCAAGCAAATGACTAATTAAAATATATTCATTACAAGTAGAAGCAATTTCTGCAAGGAAAATATTATACTGTGCATTTACAAAGGTTTGGTTTTCATTGGAGTAGCAAGAATGAAGGGAATGTCCCATTTCATGAGCCAGTGTAAAGACATTGTCCAATGTTCCCTGATAGTTAAGAAGCACATATGGGTGTGTTCCATAGACACAGGTAGAATAGGCTCCGCTTCTCTTTCCTTGATTCTCATAAACGTCGATCCAACGATGTTCAAATCCATCTCTTAATTTTTCAAGGTAATCTTCTCCAAGTGGTGCAAGTCCTTCTAAAACCATCTCTTTCGCTTGCTCAAAAGAATATTCTGGAGAATCGTAAGAAACAATCGGAGTATACACATCATACATATGAAGTTCTTCTACACCAAGCAGTTTTTTTCTAAGAGAAACATAACGATACATAGATGGAAGAAAATCATGTACTGTTTCAATAAGCTGTGTATAAACGCTTGTTGGAATATGAGATTCTGCTAAATGTGCCTCCATCGTTGAATTGTATTTTCTTGCTTTTGTGTAAAACAATTCTTTCTTCACATTCGCACTAAACATAGCTGAAAGGGAATTTTTATACGCTTCATATGTGTGATAAAGTCCTTCAAAAGCGTCTTTTCTCACCTGACGATTTTTACTTTCCAACAAAGGAACAAACCGTCCTTGTGTAATTCTTACTTTTCCACCATTTCCATCCTCAATCTCTGGAAATACAAGATCTGCATCATTAAACATACTGTAAATAGTATCTGGACCATTTGCCATATCTGCGCTTAATGAAAGAAGATTCTCTTCTTCTGCACTTAGCGTATGTTCCTTTTTACTTAAAATATCCATCAGTAGATGACGATAATTTTCTAGCTCTGGTTTTTCCTCACAGTACTTCTCTACCATTTCTTCGGTCATCTGAAGAATCTGTGGTGCTTCCCATGAAATCGCAGAGGTCAACTTTGTGTAAAGACTAAATGCACGCGCCTTCATTGCCTGAGATCCTGTATTTGCCGTATCTTGGTCACTCAATTGAAAGGCATAACCAAAGAGGAACTCCATTCTTAACAACTGTCGATCTCTCTCTTCTAGATAGGAAAGAAGAGTTTCAGAAGATTCTGTGATTTTACCAGAATAATTTTCTAATACTGGGATTTCCTTTTCCGCCTCTTCATATGTCTTTTCGAATGCTTTATCATCTTTAAAAAGTGGGCTTAAATCCCATGTATCTTCCACTGCCACTTCAGATCGCAATGGTACTTGTTTGCTATTTGCCATAATAAAACCTCCTGATGCATAAATTTATTTATCTAGTGTTTTTAGTATAATACATCGAACTCTTTTTCTCAATAGCTTTGTAATATACAATTCCTACCACGTCCGCTAGGAACCATCCAATCGGAACGGACCACCAAATTCCAAGAACCCCAATCACAGGAATAGCTGATAAACTATAAGCAAGTCCTACCCTTGTTCCAAGCGATATGATGGTAAGTACCAGAGACATTCCTGGCTTTTGAATCGCACGGTAGAGTCCATATAACAAAAATAGAATTCCGATTCCAATGTAAAAAGAGCCTTCAATTCGAAGGTACTGAACTCCAATTCGAAGTACTTCTTTCTCTTTTGCGGAAACAAATATGCGCAATAGTGGCTGTGCAAATATACAGACCACGGTAGAAACGGTCGCACTAAACAAAACGACTGTTGCAATCGCACTTTTCATTCCTCTTCGAATACGCTCTTGTTGCTCTGCTCCATGATTCTGTGCAATAAATGTTGAAAATGCATTTCCAAAATCTTGAACCGGCATATAGGCAAAGGAATCAATTTTCACCGCAGCTGCAAATGCGGCCATCACAACGGTTCCAAAACTATTGACTAGCCCTTGCACCATAAGAATTCCAAAATTCATAACGGACTGTTGTACACAAGTGGACAGCGAAAAATGAGCGATGCTCTTTACTACAGAAACAGTAAATTGCATATCTTTTCTTGAAATGTGTAGTTCTGGAACGTTTTTCCAAACATAGATAAAAAGACCAATTCCAGAAAACCACTGTGCAATAACCGTTGCCCAAGCTGCTCCACTTACTCCTAGTTTGAACACGAACACAAACACCATGTCTAAGAGGATATTCATAATAGAAGCAATTCCTAAAAAAATCAATGGCGTCTTCGAATCCCCAACAGAGCGCAAAAGACTGGCAAAGAAATTACAAAGAAAAGTGGCTACAATTCCAAAAAAAATCGCCCACAAATACTCACGCATTAATCCATATACGTCCTGTGGAACTTGTAATAATTTTAGAATTTGGTCTAAGCCTGCAAATACAATCCCATTTATAATCATTGTTATAATAAAAATAAGAGAAAAAGATACAAAAATTCCATTTCGAAGATTTTGTTCATCTTTTTTTCCATAACAAATAGAAAAATAGGCTCCACATCCCATACAAAGTCCCAAAAGTATGGATGTCAAAAAAGTCATTAATGTATAGGATGAGCCTACTGCTGCAAGTGCATCTGCTCCCAAATATCTTCCTACAATTAGTGTATCTGCAATTTGATAAAACTGCTGCAATAAATTTCCGATAATCATAGGAAGCGCAAACCAAAGCATGGTAGACGTAATCGGTCCTTTTGTTAAATCTTTTGTAAACTTTTTGTTCATTTTCATGAATCCGTCTCCATTGCTTCTATCATGTAGTTTAATGCCTTTACAATATCTCCAAGTGCCATTCCTGGTGCATTGGTCTGCTTCTCTATAATCTGCTCGTAACTATAAGGTACATGTACAAAACCAGCTTTCATATCTGGATACTGGCTCTTACACAAGTAAAGCGCCTGATATAAAACAGTATTACACACATAAGTTCCTGCTGTATTGGAAATTGCACATGGAATCCGATGTTCCGTCACTGCTTTCATCATATTTTTAATTGGAAGATTTGAAAAAATACCATCTGGACCATTTTCTATGATTTTCTCATCCTGGGGAATAACTCCCGCACAATCTGCCATTTTACTGTCTTTTACATTTATTGCAATCCTTTCAATTGCAATTGAATTTCTTCCTCCTGCCTGTCCAACACTTAAAATTGCATCCGGCTTATATGTAGAGACCGCTTTTTCTAGCAATGCTACACTTTTTTGAAATTCCACTGGCAACTCCACCTTTTTTATTTGCCAAACTCCGATTTCATTTGAAAGCCCTTTTACCGCCTCATAAGAGGGATTGATGGTTTCTCCACCAAATGGTTCAAATCCGGTCACGAGCAATGTTTTTGTATGCATACTATGCTCTCCTTTTATCTGCTTAAATTCTGAATATTGGTAAGAAACTCAATATCTTCTGGGAGGACTTTAAAATTAGAGACATATTCCTGTCCATCCGTAGTTTTCACTTGAATTTCTATCACGGTTCCCTCTTGAATTCCACGAACACGCATATCTTCTAAAAATTTAAAAAATCTTACATGACGAGATTTAAACCCTGTTATCAACTTTTTTATTTGTAATAATTTAATTGGATCCATCTTTCCTATATTCCTCCTACATCTAATTAACCTTCCTAATAGTACCACAAGCCTTCAAAAGATACCATAGCATATTCACTTTCC
>JARIEI010000017.1 GCA_029256845.1 Ruminococcus sp.
TAGTTCGTCTTTGTAGCAACACACAAGTCTCTGTATGCACACTCATTGGAAACTGATCCACTCCTCTGACTTTACGAAGAACGTATCCATGCTCACAAAGATACTTAAGATCTCTTGCCAATGTAGCACTATCACAACTTACATACACAATACGCTCTGGCTGCATATCTGTCATTGTCTTAAGTAAAGTTTCATCACAGCCTTTTCTTGGTGGATCTACTACAATCACATCGGCATATGCTTTTTTCCCATGAGTCCTTTCATATTCTTCATAGTAAGAAGGAAGAACTTCTTCCGCCTTTCCAACATAAAACTGTGCATTTTCTATGTGATTAATATTCGCATTATTTTTTGCATCTTCAATCGCCTGTGGAATAATCTCTACACCATAAACCTGCTTTGCCTTTTGTGCAAGGAACAGAGAAATCGTTCCAATTCCACAGTACAGATCCCATACGGTCTCATTTCCTTTAAGATCTGCATATTCAAGAGCAAGCCCATAAAGTTTTTCTGTCTGTGCCGGATTGACTTGATAAAAAGAAAGAGGTGAAATCTGATATCTAATCTTTCCAATATAATCTGTAATAAATCCTTGGCCCCATAACACTTCATAGGAATCTCCCATGATCACATTGGTATTTTTCCTATTACTGCTAAAGGTAATACTGGTCATTCCTTCTATCTGACACAATCTTTCCACCAACACATCACTATGGGGAATTTTCGATCCGTTAATGACTAGACATACCATAATTTCCTTTGTGGTAAATCCGTAACGAATAAGAGCATGTCGAATCAAACCTTTTCCTGTCTTCTCATCATAGGATTGAATCTGATACGTTTTCATAAATTCAAGAATCATTTCCAAGATTTGTTTATTAACAGGGACCCCTAGTGCACAATCTGTGTTTGCAATAATATCATGGGTACGTCCTGCATAAAATCCTGTAACTGGATTGCCCTCTTTATCCGTTCCAAAAGGAAATTGAGCTTTATTCCGATAGTAAAATGGATGTTCCATTCCAACAATCGGTTCCATAATCTCTGAAACAAATGCTGGATCAAAACCACCAATTCGCTCTAAATTCCCCTGAATCTTATGGTTCTTAAATTCTAATTGCTTGTCATAGGACATCTCCTGAATCTGACACCCACCGCATTTCCTTGCAAATTGGCATTTCGGTTCTACACGAAACGGAGAAGCTTTTAAAATTTTCATCATGCGAGCATAACCATAATTTTTCTTTGCTTTCATAAGTTTCGCTTCGATCACATCTCCAATCATGGCATCTTTGATGAACAAGGTATATCCATCTATTTTCCCGATTCCTTCTCCATTTACTCCGATATCTTCTATTTCTACTGTAACAATCTCATTTTTTTGCATTCAGATTTCCTCTTTATTAGATTGATGTTCTTCTCATGTTAGAATCAAACAAACGATTGAATCCAAGCCAATCTGTTCCTGTTTTGTCTTTGAATAATTCTGTAAGTGTTTGCAATCTTGCATCTGCATTATCTGCAAGATTTAATGCAACAGCCTCTGCAAGGGCTGGTTTCTTTGGAGAACCATACTCCAGTTCCCCATGATGAGCAACAATACAATGTTTCAATTCACTTGCCAGTTTTTCTGGATATCCTGGAATCGTGCGAACCGCTTCTGATATCATTTCTACCCCCATCACAATGTGTCCTAAAAGTTGCCCGTCATCTGTATAATCGTTATCTGGAAAACTTGATAATTCCTTTGTTTTTCCAATGTCATGACAAATTGCTGCTGTATAAAGTAGATCTTTATTTAAGATCGAATAGTTCTCTGCAAAATATTTACACAATCTTACCACACTTAAGGTATGTTCCAAAAGCCCTCCAGAAAAACCATGGTGAACGGTTTTCGCAGCGGAATGTTCTTTAAATCTTCGAATAAACTGCTCATCTTTTACAAAATAAAACTCCACAGTCTGACGCAGATATGGATTAGAAATATCCTGAATATAAGCGTACAATTCTTGATACATCTTATCCACACTTTTTTCTGTAGTTGGCATATAATCTGCAGGATTATATTCTCCTTCCTCTGCTTTTCTAATTTGCTTAATATTAATCTGAAGATTGTTATTATAATTAATCACTTCTCCATATACTTCAATAAAATCTTTCTCATCATAATCGGCAATCCCCTGAGAGTTTGGATCCCATACTTTTCCATCTAATGTTCCTGTTTTATCTTGCAATAAGACATTATCATACGGCTTTCCATTTCTAGTTTCTGCAGATCGTTTGCTCTTACAAAGATACACCCCACGAATAATATCTCTTTCATGTAAATCTTTTATATACATCATTGTAAAACTCCCTTCTTTTACTCTTGCATAAGTTTAGCTGCCGGCAAGCCGACAGCTGTTTTTCTCTTCACTTTTATTCATTACTGCCAATGGTAATCGTGAAACTAATGTTCACATACCCATCAGCCCCTAGTCTTTTTCCTTTTGCTGTAATCACTTGATCTTTTTTACAACTATAAACAACTCTTTCATAGGATTGTAATTCGGTAACTGGCACACCTGCAATTTCATAAATAATATCTCCACTTTGAATTCCGGCTGACATTGCTGGAGAGTCTGGCTGAACCTGTGTCACATAAACACCAGGCGGCATATCTTCTTGATCTGCCACTTTAGAATCCACTGTAGCACCTGTAATTCCAACACAAGGTACACTTTCTCCATTGACTAAAAATTCAATCGTTGACTTGAGATCAGAAATTGCAATGGCTTTGGCAAAGGTGGCATCTGTGTCTTTTACAATTCTAGGATCGATCATTCCAATAACGTCTCCCCCTAAATTGAAAATCACACCAGTCCCCGATGCAGTTGCAGAAATATCCGTAGCGATAACATCATATCTCCTATCTGTACGTACTTCATATTGTTCATTTGAACTAATTACGCCGTACCCTACCCCCTCTGAATTATCATAAAGATTACCAAGTGCCATAACAAATTCACCTTTTGTGACAAAATTAGAATTTCCAAGACTTGCTACTTCCAAGTAATCCCAAGTTTCTTTTTGTATATTGTGTCTAGGAATAGAAAATACTGCAAGTCCACTGATTTTATCTTGTTTTTTCAAAGAAGCTATATAGGTCCGGTTATCAGAAAAAGTAACTTTCCAGGAAGTTGCATCTGGGCATACCAAATTTCCACACAAAATCAATAGTTCCTGGCTTTGATCCGCCACAATAAGTCCTGTAGCTTTTACGGATTGCTTTTCCTCTTTCTCGTAAACACTCTCCACAGAAACAATACTTCTACTTGCCTGCTTTGCAATATTATAGATACTTTCCATCATTTGGTTAAAATTATCTGCATTTAACTCTAAAGGGGCTACAACTTGCAAGTCACATGGACTTAACTCCTTTGTTTTCGGCTTCTCATCTTCTGGGATAGAAACCTGCTCCGGTTCTTCTTGAAACTGCTTGCTAGCCCACGGCTTAAGCGCAAAAAAACCTAGACAAAAACAGATTCCGAACAAAAATCCGAATATGCCAATCTTTAGACTTTGCATAAAAATCGTCTTTTTCTTTGATTCTTTTTTTATGGTTTCTTGAAGGAAAGAAAAATCCTCTTTTTCTCCCTCATCGAAAGGGATATTGTGGGTATCCTTTTGTTCTTTATCGTGTGACATCAGTTGAATCTCCTTTGTCTTATAGTATAACTGATTCCTTTAGATTGTTCAATATTTACCTTTTCAATGGAAACAAAATAAGGTAAAATGTACATATGAATGAATGAAAAAGGTGAGACTATGAATCAAAAGACATTATATAAATTAGAATTTGACAAAATCGTTGCCCTACTAGAAGAAAAGGCTTCCTCCATGCGTGGACGCCAACTTTGTAGGCGCATCCATCCATATACAGATCAAGAGCGCATCAATCAACTTCAAGACCAAACAGAAGCTGCTTTTGGAAGAATTATAAAAAAAGGAATGCCTTCCTTCGGGAATGCCTTTCCTGTTGGTGAATCAGTAAAACGCCTTGAAATTGGTGGTACTATTGGCAGTGGAGAGCTTTTGCGCATTTGCAAACTTTTACAGAATGCTGCACGCGTAAAGGCCTATGGTCGTCATGAAACTGTGGATGAACTTCCAGATTGTCTCGACGCATTCTTTGATCAATTAGAGCCCCTAACTCCATTGACCACAGAAATCGAGCGTTGTATTCCTTACGAAGATGAAATCAGCGATGATGCTAGCAGCACATTACGTAGCATTCGTAAAAGTATCGGTCATTTAAACGATAAAGTACACGAGACTTTATCAACCCTTGTAAATGGTTCCATGCGTAGCTACCTTCAAGATGCAATCATTACCATGCGTGGAGACAGATACTGTGTTCCCGTAAAAGCGGAATACAGAAGTCAAGTAAAAGGAATGATCCATGACCAGTCTTCTTCTGGTTCTACCTTATTTATCGAACCAATGTCTGTTGTAAAACTAAACAACGATTTAAAAGAACTCTACGTAAAAGAACAAGAAGAAATTCAGGTGATTCTGGCAAGATTAAGTGAAGAGACCGCTCAGTATGTAGAAGAAATCCACACAAACTATAAAGTATTAACCGAACTGGATTTTATTTTTGCCCGTGGTTCTCTGGCACTCTCTATGAATGCTACCAGACCTGTTTTAAATACAAGCGGATATATCCACATCCGTGATGGACGCCATCCACTTCTCGACGCAAAAAAAGTAGTTCCTATTACTGTATCTCTAGGAAAAGATTTCACATTGCTGATTGTTACTGGACCAAACACTGGTGGTAAGACCGTTTCTTTAAAAACAGTGGGATTATTTACCTTGATGGGACAAGCTGGGCTTCATATTCCAGCTTCAAGTCGTTCAGAGCTTGCCATTTTCAATCAAGTTTATGCTGATATTGGAGATGAGCAAAGTATTGAACAAAGTCTTAGTACTTTCTCTTCTCATATGACGAATATTGTGTCCTTTTTAAAAGATGTGGATTCAAATTCTCTCGTCTTATTTGACGAACTTGGTGCCGGTACAGACCCTACCGAAGGAGCCGCGCTTGCTACTTCTATTTTGTCTTATCTACACAGTCGTGATATTCGCACCATGGCCACTACACACTATAGCGAACTAAAAGTTTATGCCCTTTCTACCCCTGGAGTTGAAAATGCATGTTGCGAATTTGATGTAGAAAGTCTGCGTCCTACTTACAGACTCTTAATTGGAATTCCTGGAAAGAGTAATGCATTTGCCATCTCCTCAAAACTTGGACTTCCTGATTTTATTATTGAAGATGCAAAAAAACTTCTTTCTGAACAAGATGTTTCCTTTGAAGATCTACTTAGTGATCTGGAAAAAAGTAAGCGTACCATTGAAAAAGAACAAGAAGAAATCAATACCTACAAACGCGAAATCGAAGCTTTACGTTCGGAAGCGAAACGGAAAAATGAAAAATTAGAAGAACAAAAAGAGCGCATTTTAAATGAGGCAAAAGAAAAAGCTGGGGTAATTTTGCGTGAAGCCAAAGATCTTGCAGATGAAACCATGAAGAATTTTCGAAAGTTTGGGAAAGAAAATGTTTCTGCTGCAGAAATGGAAAAAGAAAGAGAACGTCTTCGCCAAAAAATGAAAGAGACTACTACCTCTAATGGTCTAAAGGTACAAAAGCAAAAACGCACTTACAAGCCTTCAGACTTCAAACTTGGGGAATCTGTAAAAGTATTAAGTTTAAACTTAACTGGAACCATTAGTTCAAAACCAGACGCCAAGGGGAACGTTACCGTACAAATGGGTATTCTTCGTTCACAAGTGAATATCAATGATCTTGAGATTATAGAAGAAACACCTTCCTACGCTCCAAAAAGTAAAACTGGTTCTGCCCGAAGCAAACTTCGTATGAATAAAGCACTTTCTGTTAGTCCTGAAATTAATTTGCTAGGAAAAACGGTTGACGAAGCGGTTGCAGAGCTTGATAAATATTTAGATGACGCATTACTTTCCCACCTAAATTCTGTACGCGTCGTACATGGAAAAGGAACGGGGGCACTTCGAAAAGGAATTCACCAATATCTTCGCAGACAAAAGCACGTGAAATCCTTCCACCTTGCAGAATTTGGCGAAGGGGATGCAGGAGTTACCATCGTTGAATTCAAATAAAGGGAGGGCTATTATGGTAACAAAACAAAAAATATTAATTGTTGATGATGACGAAAATATAGCAGAACTTATCTCTTTGTATTTAACCAAAGAATGCTTTGACACAAAAATGGTGTTTGATGGGGAGAGTGCGCTAACAACTTTTGAGTCTTATGAACCAAATCTTGTTCTTCTTGATCTTATGCTCCCAGGAATTGATGGCTATCAAGTCTGCAGAGAACTTCGTTCCCACTCTTCCACCCCGATCATCATGCTTTCTGCAAAGGGTGAGATTTTTGATAAAGTGTTAGGCTTAGAACTAGGTGCAGACGATTATATCATTAAACCTTTCGATCCCAAAGAACTTGTAGCAAGGGTTCGTGCAGTTTTACGAAGATATCAGCCCGCCAAATCCCAACCATCTACTGATACAAAGATTAAGCAAGTAGAATACGAAGATTTGACAATTAATTTTACAAACTACTCTGTCACTTGTGATGGAGTAGCGGTCGACATGCCTCCAAAAGAGTTAGAACTTCTCTACTTTTTAGCCTCTTCTCCAAATCAAGTATTCACAAGAGAACAACTTCTTGATCAAATATGGGGCTATGAGTATGTTGGCGACACTCGTACGGTTGATGTTCATATTAAACGTCTTCGTGGTAAAATCAAAGACCATCCAACTTGGAAATTAAGCACCGTTTGGGGGATTGGATATAAGTTTGAAGTTCGATAGTCCTTTGATTATTTTTCTACTAATATCATGAACAAAGGATGTGAATTATGAAAAGTACGTTATATTTAAAGTTTATACTTGTATATATTATTTTTGGATTTCTCACTCTATTCACGGTTGGTATCTTAACTTCACAACTTTTTCTTGATCAACTAGAAAAAAATGAATCCAGAACTCTTTACAAGTATGCAACCTTAACTGCCTCAGAGTACCTGCCCAATTATTTTCAGGAAAATAGTTCTATCTTTTCTGTTAGTTCACAGTTAAAAGCTATGAAGACCTATTTAAATGCTTCTTTATGGTTTGTGGAGGCCGATGGAACATTAATTGCTTCTTCCAATTTGGAGCATACAACTGTTCCAGAAAAAATAACAGATTTCAATCCCGCTGAAATGGGTAATCAAAAATATCTTATTGGAAATTATCATCACTATTTTGATGAAGATGTAATAACTGTAATTGCACCAGTTACGCAAAAATTTTCTACCAAAGGATATCTTTTGATTCATAAGCCCATTTCCTTTCTTGAAATCACAAGAGATCGACTTATGAAAGTAGTATACATTACAGTGGATGTTATTTTCTTATTGTCCTTGATTTTTTTATTGGCTGTGCACTTCCTAATTTATCGTCCACTACGACTGATTACAGAAGCTGCAACCCAATATGCTTCTGGAAATCTGACCTATGATATTCCCATTCATACCCATGATGAAATGGGTTATTTATCCGCTTCCTTAAACTATATGTCCTCCCAGCTAAAAGACATGGAAGATTATCAGAAAAAAATCGTTGCTAATGTATCGCATGATTTTCGTTCCCCTCTCACAAGTATTAAGGGGTATGTACAAGCTATGGCAGATGGAACCATTCCTCCGGAATTATACGAAAAATATTTAAATATCATTTTATTTGAAACAGATCGACTAACTGATCTCACAAAAGATTTACTGACACTTAACGAATTTGACACGAAAGAATTGCTACTAGACAAAATATCTTTTGATGTACAAGAAATGATCAAACAAACAGCAGCTACCTTTGAAGGTATCTGTACGACGAGGCGAATATCCATTAAATTACTTACTTTGCCAGAGACAATCTATGTACACGCAGATAAGCGAAAAATCCAGCAAGTATTATATAATCTTCTTGATAATGCTATAAAATTCAGTGAAAATGAATCTACTGTTATTGTAGAAGTTACACAGAAAAATGAAAAAATATTTGTTTCTGTGAAGGACTATGGACGTGGAATCCCCAAAAAAGACTTGAATAAGATTTGGGAGCGATTTTATAAGTCCGATGCTTCGCGTGGAAAAGATAAAAAAGGCACTGGACTAGGTCTTGCAATTGTCAAGGAAGCCTTACAGGCACACGGGGAATATATTAATGTCATTAGTACCGAAGGTGTAGGCACTGAGTTTGTCTTTTCTCTTACAAAATCGGAGCAAAAAAAACTGTAGAGACCAACATCTCTACAGCATTTTTTGCTCTTTTTCTAATAAATCATACTTTGTATAAATTCATCCTCGATATTTTCAGCAGTAACCCAAACATATCCTGTGTCTACTTTTGCTTCATTTCCCATATGTAAGACTGTTCTCGCTGCTGCTACAACAGTGGCATAACCAATTCCAAATGGGTTCTGAATAATTACCCCTTTAATCTCTCCATTTGCTACTGCTTCTAAAATTTCTTTATCACCGTCAAAACCAACCACTGCGATTTCTTGAATCTTATCTAAGGCTTTCAAATGCTCCAATGCAAATTTCGTTGCCAAAACATTTGTAGTATAGCATGCATTAATCTCAGGATGTTTATCTAAATAGTATGCAAGTACTTCTTCGTCAGAAATACTTTCTGCTGTCACCTCAGTTTCTCCGTGTTTTAATGCTTGATTCTTAGAAATTGCAATTTCTTTTTTTATTTCATTTATCTTGTCCAAATAAAGTGTATCTACAATCTTGATTGTCCCATCATTCACTCCAATTTCATCTTTAAAGCTATTCTCCCTCTCAAGTGCTGTTCCTGATCCTGAATCATGTGCAATAATAAGAATATTCCCAGCTTCTGAAATCTCATCGCTAATCTTATTTGCACATGTACGGGCTGCTTTATCGTTATTTGTAGAAACCTCACTTAAAATGCTATTATGGGAATTGGACGAGTCAAATGAAATAATTGGAATTCCATTTTCTTCCGCCAAGTCAAGCTGCACTCTACATGCATCTAACCCAATACTTGCAATTGCCAAGGCATCTGGATATCGCGCGAGCTCTTCATCTAAGATATTCACCTGCTGATCAATATCTTCTACCTCACTTGGTGCATTATATGCCACCTTGATTTTTTTCTCCTTTGTATATCCAAGCTCTTTATTTAAATCCTTGGTTGCCTGTTCAACACCTTTCTCAACTTCGTTCCAATAAGCTGATCCTGTACTCTTCCCTATTATGGAAATATATGTTCCTGGCTGGAGAGGGATTCCCTTTACGTTGCTATACGCAGAAGGAGAAATGGATTTCAAATTATTTTGATAAGCTGGGGCTTCTGTAACCTTACCAGTGATTTGTGGTTCGTCTTTTTTCTTTTCCGCACATGCACTTATGCCAAGTGCTGCAAGTAGAACCGCTACTATTGTAATCACTTTTCTTTTCATATGCTCTACCTCCACTACCATTTTACCATGTTATTACTTTTTATACTATACACTATTCTTGTGAAAAATAAAGCAATATTTTCTTAATTTTATATGATATTTTTTTCCAAATAATTTTCACAACAAATATCTTGTATATTTTATTCATTTATATTACAATAGCTTTGATGACAGCATTGAAATTCTGTTAGATTTTTTTAAAGGAGGGAATTATCCATGGCACATATTATTAATGACGATTGTGTAAGTTGTGGTTCTTGCGAAGCTGAATGTCCAGTAGGAGCTATCTCTCAGGGAGAAGATAAATACGTAGTGGACGCTGACGCTTGTGTAGATTGTGGAGCTTGTGAAGCTGCATGTCCAACAGGTGCTGTTCAGCCAGAATAATATTTCATATTCGCAGATGAAACACGCACATAAAATACCGTCTTTTTAGACGGTATTTTTTTGTTTTTATGCCACAATTTGACGAACGATTTTAAACAGTTTTCTTAATCAAATATGCTATAATAATGTTGGACAGGCTACTATATCCTTGTCTTAAGGAGGGATCAGTATAATATGGGTGAAGTCAAATTTATGATTTCCGAAGCAGCAAAGCAAGTTCATGTAGAATCCCACGTTTTACGTTATTGGGAGGAAGAACTTCATCTTTCCATCGGAAGAACAGAAAATGGACACCGTTATTATACAAATGATGATATACAACTTTTCAAATGTATCAAGAAACTGAAAGATGAAGGTATGCTTTTAAAGGATCTAAAACCTTTGATTCCACAATTAAAATCAACCAAAGAAAAGATCCACAAACCGCCATCCAATACAGTACCTGCAGTGCTTAAAACAGAAGTTCAAAAGAGCATTTCCTCTGAAATTTACCCAGACAAATTAGAACAAACACGTGCATTATTTGGTGGTATTTTTTCAGAAATTCTGTCAACGAACAATGAAACCTTAAAACAAGAAATTAGCCAATCTGTAACAAAGAATGTTATAAGAGAAGTTGACTTTTTATTTCAAGCAAAAGAACGCCAAGAAGAAGAACATTTTCGAAAACTCGATTGTCTTATACGTCAGCAACAAGCGAATCGAAAAGAATCCGCTAGAGAAAATCCTCTTATGAAATTAAAAAAAATTTTAACCTAACAAAAAACAGATGATTTTGTGATGTTTGAGGTCTCCCTCAAACACCCTGACAAAATCATCTGTTTTTATTCATCTTGCTGACGAAGTTCGTTTCCAAATCTCGTGTATTGCGGTAACCATGCAAGACGTACAGTACCAATCGGACCATTTCTTTGTTTTGCAATGATAATTTCTGCAATTCCCTTATCCTTTGTATCTTTGATATAATAATCTTCTCTATAAATAAACATACATACGTCCGCATCCTGTTCAATTGCCCCAGACTCACGAAGGTCTGATAACATAGGACGCTTATCTGTTCTTTGCTCCACCGCACGGCTAAGCTGTGATAGTGCAATAACCGGAACATTCAACTCTCTAGCTAGTCCCTTTAGCGAACGTGATATTTCTGATATTTCTTGTTGACGGCTTTCATTTCGTCTGCCAGCCGATCCGCTCATTAACTGCAAGTAGTCAATAATAATAAGATCTAGACCCATCTCGCTTTTAAACTTACGACATTTAGAACGCATCTCACCTACAGTAATTCCTGAAGTATCGTCAATGATCAAACGAGACTCTCCGATTCTGCCTGCCCCTTCGATTAGTTTCTCCCACTCTGTATCTTTTAAATTTCCAGTACGAAGACTTTGTGCATCTACGAGAGATTCCAGAGAAAACAAACGATTGACAAGTTGCTCTTTGGACATTTCCAAACTAAAGATTGCAACGCTTAAATTCTTTCGAAATGCTGCATATTGCGCGATATTAAGCACAAACGCCGTTTTACCCATAGAAGGTCTTGCCGCAATCAAAATTAGATCTGATCGCTGAAGTCCTGATAACTTGTAATCCAAATCGATAAATCCCGTTGGTATTCCCGTTACATTTCCAGAAGTCTTTGATGCTTTTTCAATTACATTCAAAGCATTCATAACCACTTCTCGGATTGGTGTAAATTCCTTAGTATTTCCACATTCTGTAATTTCAAAAATCTCTTTTTCTGCTTCATTTAAGATATCTTCCAAAGGTTGATTTTCTTGATAACAGGCACTCATGATCTTTTCGTTTGTTTTAATCATCCGACGCAAAACAGCTTTGTCATGTACAATCTGAGCGTAATCTTTTACCTCTACTGACAACACATCTAGATTTTCTATCAAATCTCTGGCAAATTCCATATTGCTTATCTCTGGTGGAAAATCTTTTTCTTTCAGATATTCTTGCAAAATAATTAAATCCACAGATCTTCCTTGCTGCGATAAGTCAACCATTGCATCAAATAAAATTCCATAAACATTTTGATAAAAATCGCTTCCTGTAAGAATTTCAGATGCAACTTGTATGGAATTCTTATTCATCAGCATCGCACCTAATACTGATTTTTCAGCCTCGATACTATGCGGAAGTATTCGTTTAATGACTGCTTCTGTTTCCATATCGTATATCCTCTTAAACCTCTTCTGCTACGATTACTTTTAACTGAGCTATTACTTTTGGATGAAGTTTAATAGAAATATTCTGAATTCCTGGCATCTTGATTGGATCTTTCATTTGGATTTTCTTTTTATCAATCTCTAATCCCATCTGCTCTTTGACTGCCTGTGCAATTTCCTTACTAGATACAGATCCAAAAACTCTGCCCCCATTTCCAACTTTAATGGATAGCTCTATTTTTCCTGCTTCAAGCTTGCTTGCAAGTTCTTTCGCTGCATCCAAATGGTCTTGTGCAATTTTTTCTTCTTTTCTTTTTTGTAGTTTTAATTCATTTAAATTTTTATTATTTGCCTCCACTCCAAGATTCTTTGGCAAAATGTAATTTCTTGCATATCCATCATTGATATTTACAATTTCACCTTTTTTCCCAAGTGCTTTCACATCTTGTAATAAAATAACTTTCATACCTATATATCTCCTTCTTCTATCATTAGATCAATGGTGGCCTTTAAAATTCCCATAGCCGCCTCTACATCCGTACCTTCAAACTGTGCTCCTGCGGCGTTAATATGACCGCCACCGCCTAATTTTTCTGCTATAATCTGAACATTCACTTCATCAATAGAACGACAACTTAAAAACGTTCTACCTTCATATACTGTAAACACGAAAGAAGCCTTAATTCCACCTATATCCAAAAGTTCATTGGCTGCTTGTGCTGCCAATACTGTCGGACTATCTATGTTATTCGGACACTGCGCGATAGCATATTCTTTTCGATATACCTGTGCACGTCGAACTGCTTCTGCCTTTGCTCGATAAGAATCCATATCATCTCGAAACATTTTACGTACCCGTGTAATATCTGCTCCGCATCTTCTAAGATAGGCTGCCGCCTCAAAAGTCCTTACTCCTGTTCGATTCATAAAATTACGCGTATCAATCATAATTCCTGCATACAAACAATCTGCTTCTACAGAAGGGCATTTAATATCGTCTACAATATACTGCAACACTTCTGCAATCATTTCACTCGTGGAAGATGAATATGGCTCTACATATGAAAGAACTGCATTTTCAATCACATTGCTACTTTGTCTATGATGATCCAAAACTGCAATTGTTTTTGATTTTTTTAATAATTCTGGGCACTCCGTAAGTTGTGGTTTATTAGTATCCACCACAATGACCATGGTATTGTCAGATACATAGGACAACGCTTCATCCGGAGTAAGAAATAAGTCTTTTTCATAAGAATTACTATGTGCAATTTCATCATACAACGGACGGATAGAACTTGTAACTTCATTAATTACAATGTGCGCCTTTTTCCCAAGAGAAACGGTAGCTCGATAAATTCCCATACATGCCCCGAAACAATCTGCATCAGCAATCTTATGCCCCATAACAATGACTTGATCTTTCCCCATGATAAACTCTCGTAAAGCCTCCGCCTTTACACGAGCTTTTACACGGGTATTCTTTGCCGTTTGCTCTTTCTTTCCACCAAAATATGTGATTCCTGTTAGATTCTTTATAACAGCTTGATCACCACCTCGTGCAAGCGCAAGATCAATGGCAACACGCGCATTATTATAACTTTGTGCATATGTAGGTGCATTTAAACCAACTCCAATGCTTAATGTTGCGGATCGTGCATTTCCAATATTTACATGCTTTACTTCCTCAAGTATTGTAAATTTATCCTGTTCTAATTTTCGATATCCCTCTACTTTCATTACAAAGAAATATTTATCTTTTTCTAATTTTTTTACTAATCCATCTACGTCTCCGATATACTTATTAATCTTTCGATCAATCAAAGCTACAAGAAGAGATTGTCGTACTTCTTCTACACTTTCCATAACTTCTTCGTAATTATCAATGTAGATCAATCCCGACAGCATCCGTTGTTCTTCATTTTTCTTAATGTAGGATTTTAATTCGGTTACATCTCGCATATAAAGAGCAATAAAATATTCAGCCTCTGGTGGTATTTGAAGCACGCTTTCTTCATCGCTAAATCCTTCTACTGATATTTTTTGAAGTTCCACTTGATACTCTCTTTCTCTAAATGTAACTTCTACTTCCATGTGATCTGTATTCTTACTAGAGAACACCTTCACATCCAATTCTGGAATGATCTTATTAATGTCTTTTTCTCGTTTTTGATTAAATATAATCGACTTGAAACTATCATTTCCCCACAAAACATGCCCATTTTCTTGAAGAATTGCGTACGGAAGGGATAGTTCGTTTAGTAATGTGTTCTGAATTCCCTGGTATTGTGTGGAAAATTGAATCAAATCCGCAAGAATCAAAGAACGATTGTAAAAATACAATGTCCCAGCGACAACCATATAGATCACAATGAATACAGACATAATCATTCCAGACTTTCGGTCTAATTGATACATCCATACATCCATTGCCCATAGAAAAACCATCATGATGAGTGGCCACTGCATATAGAGTCGCAACTGACCCTTTAAACGCATATTTTTCTTTTTCATGAACCTATTTCCTCATATACTCACTTTCATTCGTTAATGTGTCTAGTATACCACTTTTTTAACAATTATTCCACTTTTACTTTTTCGGAAGCTTCGCTCATTTCTTCAGGAATTGGAAGCAGTTCCCCTGAAGCCTCATCTACATACACCCCTTTTTTATCCAGCTTTTGGTATACATGTCCTCGTAAAAGTGTATAAAGTACAGAAACCATCGGAATAAAAACAAGCATTCCAACAATTCCCATTAAACTTCCTCCAATACTCACCGCTGCAAGAACCCATATAGATGGAAGTCCGACAGAGTTTCCCACAACTTTTGGATAAATAAAATTACCTTCAATTTGTTGCAGAACAAAAAATAAAATAAGAAAAATCAAGGCTTTTACTGGTGATTCCACTAGAATTAAAAAGGTACCAATCACGCAACCTATAAATGCCCCAAAAATTGGAATCAAAGCTGTAAAAGCAATCAACACACCTACTAGTAAAGCATATGGCATGCGCAATATACTCATAGCAATTACAAACATCGCTCCAAGTATCACGGCCTCTACACATTGTCCAGTCAAAAAATTAGAAAAAGTTCGATTCGTCAATTTACAAACAGAAAGAATCTTTTCTACTCGCTCCACTTTTAAATAAGCATATAATATTTTCTTGATCTGAATGCTTAACCGTTCTTTTTGTAACAAAATATAACATGAGAAGACAAAAGAAATGACAAATGTAGTAACTCCACTGACAATACTTTTCGCAACCGTTACTGTTGATCCAAGCACACTTCCTGCGCCAGTTTTAAAAAATGCAATTACGCCATTGAATAGTTTGTCCCAGTTAATCTCTACTTCTTTAATCATACGGATAATTTCTGGATTGTCATTAAAAAGTGATTCAAACCATCTTTGTGCATCCACTATAAAGACTTGAATATTCTTTCCCAAAGAAATCAATGTCGTACCAAGCTTTGGAACCACAACAAAAATAACAATCGAAATAATACTACATACGAATATTATTGTTAAAAGAAGACTAATTCCTCTTGCATATGTTCCTTCTGTTTTTTCTTTCTTACGAAATAGGTGTTTTTCAATAAAATTCATAGGGACATTTAAAATAAAGGCAATTGCCCCACCTACTATGAACGGAAATACAATATTCATACACATCACAGCCAAGTGCAACACAGCATTATACTGCCACAACGTAATAAGAACAACTATTGTAAATATAATTAGCCCTCTGATTTTTTTTAAATTTTCTTTGTCTAAACTCATGTAATCTCCACCTTCTGATCTGTTATCGTTGTACAGCTATTATATGGATAATTCTTTTTGCCGTCAAGTGTCATAAAAGAGAAAAAATGCTGTTGTATCACTACAACAGCATTCTTGATTGATTAGTCCTGAACGTATGGCATTAAAGCAATATGTCTTGCTCTTTTGATTGCTACAGTAATCGCTCTCTGATGTTTTGCACAGTTTCCTGTAATTCTTCTAGGAAGAATTTTTCCTCTTTCAGAGATGTATTTCTTTAATTTTGCTACGTCTTTATAATCGATTTCGTTATTCTCTTTACCACAGAATACACAAACTTTTTTTCTTCTACGGGCTGGACCTCTTCTCTTGAAGCCGCCTTCTGGTCTGCTACCTTTTTCGAAAGCCATTTCGCTTTACCTCCTATATTAATCATAGAGAGATACACAACTATGTCCTATGTGAATGGTAATTCCTCATCAATTCCATCTGGAATATTCATAAATCCATCACCTGCATCAACACTTGGAGATGAGCTACTAGCTGGCTGCGAGTAGGAATTTCTGTTCGCTTCGCTTTCAGCTCTACTTTCTGCAAATTCTTGTTCTTCAACAATCACTTCCGTCGTATAAACTTTCATTCCATCTTTGTTTGTGTAGCTTCCTGTCTGGATGCGTCCTGAAACAGAAACGCGCATTCCTTGACGAAAATACTTTTCAGCAAATTCACCAGAACGTCCGAATACTACACATGGAATAAAGTCTGCTGTGGGTTCATTGTCTCTTCTGAATCTACGATCAACTGCTAATGTATATCTAGCAACAGCAGTTGCATGCTCACCTTGTGAATATCTCACTTCAGGGTCTCTTGTAAGACGCCCTACTAAAACAACTTTATTCATATTTACCTCTTTCTCTATGCTTCCTGTTTAACGCATAAATATCTGAGAACATTGTCCATGATGCGGATACGATTTTCCACTTCTCCTGGAACAGTACTATCAGATTCGAAGTGGATGAAATAGTAAAATCCTTCTTTCATTTTCTGAATTTCGTAAGCAAATCTTCTCTTACCCCATTCATCAACGTCAGTAACATTGCCGCCAAAACGTGTGATTAATTCTTTCACTTTTTCAACAACTTCTGCTCTAGCGTCGTCTTCGATTTTTGCACTGACTACAACAGCTAATTCGTACTTGTTCATGTCTTTTGCACCTCCTTATGGTCTCTGGCTCCCAATTGTAGTGGGAACAAGGAATTTTGATCTACGTGAAATCTTATAATTTCACAGTACGTCACGAGTACATATGTTACCACAAATTTTCTTTTATATCAAGCCTTTTTCCGAATTTCTTTTGTGTTCTTTTCCACTAATTTCCTAGGAACCATAATTTGATGTCCACACCCGATACATTTTAATCTAAAATCTGCACCCACGCGCAAAATCTGCCATTCATGACTTCCGCATGGATGTGCCTTTTTCATCCGAATGACATCTCCCACTTCAAACTTATTATCCATACCTATTCCTCCAGTACGCCTTGTATTATAAAGCGATTTTCCGCACTATTTGAATCCGTACACGTAGATAGCGTAACAATCTTCGACTGTGCATCAAGTTTCACATCCACATCATAATAGGACGAGTTTTTACACGTTTGTAGAAATTCATTCACCGACTCTTCTGTAGGAAAATCGATTCTATAATTATCTTCCTCACTTTTTATTTCGCCTACAGAAAAAATACGATATTTCATTTCCTTGTTATCTAAATTATAAATGTAAAAATATGGATGTTTATGCAAAAATTCTTCCTCATTATAATCATGCAAACTTGTAAACATTTGCTCTCCAACCACCATATTATGACCATATATAATAGTATTTCGATCAGAAAAATCCAACGCATTATCTTTATCCATAAAGATAGCTCCTAATTTATTTGGCGTTCGTGAAAATGTTAAAGACAAGTATTCTTGATTATCAAGACTCTTTACTATTGGATAACTAATAACTGACGGCTCGTCAAAACGAATCCACCCAACAGTATCTGGATTTTCTTCTTTTAACATTTTAAAATCCACCTGAAATGTTGGTTCCTCTGAATCTTTGTCCTTAACGTCCATAACAATCGCATTATCTTTTACATGGTCATATGTTTTTTCCCCTGCATAATAAGGAATCAACATTATCACAACTTTAATTAAAGAGAACACAAAAACTGCAATAGCAATATAAAGTAAAACATTAATAACAATCTCTCCTGCGGTCTTCTTTTTCTTTCTTTTTCGATTCTGTTTTTTACTCATTTTTTCTCTTTTCTCCCAACATATGGATTTTATTTTAACGAGAAATTTAACATTTCCTCTATATCTTCCATTTGATGCACAAGTTTCTTTTGACGTGTGTCAAATAAAAGTCCTTTATTATATTTAAAATATAAGTCACAGCCATTTTCTTTGATAAACCACATGCTATAATAATTAGCATTTAACTCGGTTATAAATGCAACCATCTCTTGACTTTCTCCAAAAGCATCTTCCATGAAATGAAATACATTTTCCAACTGCTCTGCTGTTTTTTGTGTGCTTTTTTCCTCTTCTTCTACCAACGCATCAAACATAAGTTTAATTTGTTCAAATGCCTGCTGTGTCGTATGTGCTTGTCCCTTGATGTTCCTACAAAATAACTCCAACTTATCGAGTGTCCATCGAAACGCCAGTTCTTCTTGGTAAGTAAGCAGTTCTGCTTTCTTTTTTTCTGCCCAATCCGAATCGGCTTTCTTTACAAGATCTTCCATATGCAGTGTATCTTGATTTTGTTTATAAATCAACAAATAACTGTAAAGTTTTTCAACATAGTTCTCGTTTTCATAACAAGCTTTAAAACACTCTGATAATTTTCCATTTAAAAGACTTATAATACTTAGGTGTTCATCAAACTGTGCCACCTTTATTTTCTTTAATGTACTCACATCCCAGTGACCTTCTAATATTTGTTCGATCGCATAATCTTTCTTATATTTATAATACAACTCCAAGTAATTAGCAAAATCCTTAGCTATTTTTTGATGTTGTATATACTGAAGAATTACTTCTCGATCTACTGTTTTGCCTAAATATTCATATGTTTTTATCAGTTGCGAAAGATCTTCCCATCCTCTTGCAGTTGCGAAATATTTTCCATCCACAGTCGTCTCAATTCGATAAAAATTCTCTTTTCGCAATTCTAAATAAGAAATCACTGCAACATGAACATCATTCTTGTATGCATACTCTTTCCATACCTCAAAATTACTCTCTACTTCAATCTTTTTAATTCGATCCAAAGTCACCACATCAAATTCTCTCACCGATTTGTTGTATTCTGGAGGATTTCCTGCAGCTACAATCACCCATCCTTCTGGAACTTTCTGATTTCCAAACGTTTTTCCTTGCAAAAACTGTAACATTGTTGGCGCAAGTGTCTCGGATACACAATTTATTTCATCAATAAACAAAATCCCTTCTTTTAATCCCGTCTGTTCCATCTTCTCATACACAGATGCGATAATTTCACTCATTGTATACTCGGTAACAGAATAAGTTTTTCCTTCATAAGTTTTCTCTTTTATAAATGGTAGTCCAACTGCACTTTGCCTTGTATGATGTGTAATCGTATAAGAAACAAAAGCAATTTTACATTCTTTTGCTATTTGCTCCATGATCTGTGTTTTCCCTATCCCTGGTGGTCCAATCAAAAACACAGGCCTTTGTCGAATAATGGGAATTCTATAATGCCCATGTTCGTCTTTTGAAAGATAGGCTTCAATTGAATTCTTCACTTCTTGTTTTGCTCTTTTTATATCCATTAGTTCTATCCTTTCATCGTTCTAATTTCCAATCTTCCTCACATAAAATCAGTTTAATCGCCCACGGCGGAACTTCTCTATCTTGATAATCCTCCTGCATAAATACAAATGCAGTTTTATATTGCGGCATGTTCTTAGGATAGATGCCATATCCGTCTGTAAAATATATCATTCCTTTTAGTTGTTGAAATTCTCCTCGCTCTAAAAGTTCATCTACGTAAGCAAACGCCGGTCGAAAATCGGTCCCCCCACGTCCATATAATTCCAAATTCTCCATGTATGTTTTCAATGCTTCTTTTGAAGTAATTTTAACATCTGAGTGTACGTTTTCATCACATTGTAAAATATGAACATTTACTTTTTTCACAAAACTATTTTCTTCACTAAGCACCGAATAGGTTTGTTCTAAAAATTTCTTTGTAAGTTCCTCCGAGCAAGACATTGATGTGTCAATTACCACAACAAAATCATCTATTTTCCTTACCTCCTTTGTTTCTTGCGGCTCAATCAAAGGCATATTCCCGTATAAGCGAAGCCCGTAACTATAAAAAGAGTAATCAAAAGTATCTACATCTACTCCTATTTCTTCCCTCATAACTGCAAATTTTCTAAGGAATTTTTTATAATCGTATTTTTGTCGGTTTTCTACTTTAATCTGTCCAAGAAGTTCTCCACTTTGTTCCACTGCTTCCTTGGAAAATGTTTCCAAGTCTGTTTCTATTTGTTCTTCTATATCTTTCCATTTTTGCTGTAAATCCAAATCCGGATTTCTTTGCGAGTCGTCTGTTACCCAATATTTATGATCATCCACGTAAAATTCTTGATACAGCTTATCAAATTCATTCTTTGTCAAATTCCATTCTTTTAAAAGTTCATAGATTCTCTCCGCATTTAATACTTTTTTTGCACATTCCAATTTTCTATATGTTTCTCTCCTTAAAAGACTTTTTGGACGCCGAACAACACGGTGAAAAAAGCCATCAATGATACGTTCCACTGCAATGTCACAACTTAAACTCCAATACAGATCTTGTTGGTTTCCTTTTATAAAATGGCGAAAAATACAGTGCATAACCATGTGAAGATATCCTCTGTTAACTTCTACTCTGTTTGTCCGATACATGCCCCCTATCTGCTGTGGGTGGAAATAAATAATCCTTCCGTCTGTGCCAAATGGCGAAATGGAAGTATCCATTAGGTACACAAAACTACACAATGCAACATCAAGAAACCGCATTCCTAAATACAATTCATCTCTTGCCGCAAAAAGGATTTGTTTTCCCAACGCATCTAAACGAATGCTTGCTTCTTTCTCATCATATTCCTTCCATTTTTGCACTCTTTTCCTATCCTCCATCTATGTTTTTTTATAAAACATATTTTTTCTTCTTTACTTGAAATTCTCTTTGCTTTTGATCCATAAGATATCCCGTTATCTCTGGTTTTTGATATCTAGAAGCGATTTCTATCGCTTCGTCAATTCCTTCTTTTGTCCAAGCATGATAACGACTAATACATTGGATTTGTTCCATTGCATCTGTCTGCAGCAAATACAGAAAAACGTTTGTAATATTTTCTTTTAGAAAAGTAACATATTTTTCTTTTGCCCTTTCCGAAAGTTGCTCTGGATATAGTAATCTGCAAAAGACAAGATCTGTAAGCACTTCTAATTTTTCTCTTGCTTCTGCAATCGGAAAAATCCGATCATATTTTTCATAATCCATTGTCCTTTCATAAAAGCACTGACGATAATCATTTCCTGAACCATGGTGTTTCGTAAATAAAATTCTAGCTGGTGTGTTCTCCACTGCTTCTTCATAGTGTTCCGGAAATACAATCTTAACACTCGTACCATCTTTAGAATCTGTAAAAATTACATCAACCCTCTGCCAAAGTTCTCCTAATATTTCTTTGACACAAGACTGTTTTCCGAACCCCATATTCACTGTTAACTGTTTTATCATTCCGCATCCTGTAAATGCTCCACTTCCTATTTGAGTAAGTTGATTGGAAAATGACAATGCTTTTAAATTTTTACATCCATAAAAAATATAATTTCCAATTTTTCTCACACTATCTGGAAATTCAATTTCTTTCACACTAGGACCCGCCAACAGTTGCATTTGCTCTTGAAACAATCGATCTGATTCTTGCTCAAAAACTAGAACGTCTTTTTCTTCTTGCCTCTTTCGATCTGAAAATGCGTATGATGCTACTGCGAAAACGGGTAACTCGTCTATTTTATCTGGAATCACCACTTTTTCATCAACTCCATAACATCGAATAATCTCTATTTCTTGTTCTATTACTCTATACTCTATTGTCATGTATAAACTGACCTCTATTTTCTTAAATTTCTTTTTCATTATAAGAGTTCATTGTTCGTTTTTCAAGTTGACGTATTTACATTTTATTGGTATAATGTAGAAGTTATATGAATAAAATATAACAAACGGCGCAGTAGCCAAGTGGTAAGGCGTGGGTCTGCAACACCCTGATCATCGGTTCAAATCCGATCTGTGCCTCTAAAAGTCTTAAGTGGATGGTTTTTCATCTACTTAGGACTTTTTTTTGTTGTACGGATAAGATTTGTTTTTTACTCTTGTTAAGACGTTGTCATGGAAAAGAAATTAATTTTGTGAATCTGTTTTATATTTAAACATCCATCTTTTAAACATCCATCGGATGGATTCTAATTAATCCCCTTAACATAAAAAAGACTTTAAAGCAAAATCACCTTAAAGTCTAATGGAGAAGAGGCACAGATCGGATTTGAACCGATGATCAGGGTGTTGCAGACCCACGCCTTACCACTTGGCTACTGCGCCGTTTGTTATATTTTATTCATATAACTTCTACATTATACCAATAAAATGTAA